>VHBD01000083.1 GCA_016872125.1 Sphingomonadales bacterium | reverse complement strand
ATGAGGAATGCCACGCCTTTGCTCATGCCGTCGGCCACACCGCGGCTGCGCTGGATGACCCCACCAAAGTCGGCTTTGGCATCTGCGACCTTGATCCCATAATCCGAAGCGTGTTTGATGTATTCGAAGACCTGGGCACTTTTGAGCAAGGCCTTGGTAGGAATACAGCCCCAATTGAGGCAGATTCCGCCCAACGATTCGCGTTCAACGACAGCCACCTTGAGGCCCAATTGTGAAGCTCGAATGGCGGCAACATACCCACCGGGTCCACCGCCAAGGACAATAACATCGTAATTCATGAAAAGATAGGTTTTGGGAGCGCCAAGATACGGCCCTAACGAAGGATGCCCAAACTCCTCATTGTTCCGGTATTCAGGTACTCCTCGGAATTTAACTTGGTGGATACCAATTCCCACAACCATAATTCGTGGTCCGTTGGACCGCTGGCCAGGGATGCAAAGGCCGCATCCCCGTGCAATGGACCTAGGCTGCGCAGTTCCGCCCATGCGGCTGACTCTTTCAAGACCGGGTAATCCCGCCAATTCGCTAGGTGACCGCCTCGCTGTAGTTTGGCGTGTTTATCGATGGCAAAACCGGATTGACGGCCCAAAACCCGGATCAGGGGAGCCTGCTGAGGCGACAAGAGGTGAAGGACTGCGCTTTGATGGGGATGGCGATGCAAATTTTCCAAACTTTTGGTCCCATGGTAAACTGCGATCAGGTAATGCTTGGGATGCATTCCCACAGCGGTCACGTAGGTGCAGCAATTGTAGTTCCATGTATCCAAGCCATCCCGGGTGAGCAAGGCATACACGGCGGCATCGGCGATATTCCAAAATTTCCGCATGCCTTGGCTCAGTTTTTGGATTTGTTTTGGTGCAGGTTCTGCAGGAAACCTTCCGCATTTTGAAGGAGTTGCTCCTGCACGGCGGCTGGCTTTTTTTCCCATTGACGCACCATCATGGCCGATCGTGGATTTCGGAGAAAATAGGCCTTGTTGGAGGAAATAAAGCGCCAATAAAGGGCGTCCCACGGTTCGGTCCAAGCCTTGTCAGCTCGGTAATTGCTCATCTTGAGCACGTAATTGCTGGAACTGATATAAGGCTTGGTGGAAAGCACCCCACCATCCGCGAATTGACCCATACCGTAAACGTTGGGCACCATAACCCAATCGTAGGCATCAATGTACATTTCCATAAACCATTGATAGACCGCATGGGGATGGATTTCACAGAGTAACATAAAATTACTCAAGATCATCAGGCGTTCAATATGATGGTTGTACGCATTATTCAAGACCCCTCGTATGCAATGATCCACGGGCTCAATGCCCGTTGTTGCAGTATAAAAAGCCTGGGGTATAGGGTGTTCAAATCCCCAGAAATTTCCGTTGCGCTGACGAACCCCGGCATGCAAATACACCCCGTGTACAAATTCCCTCCAGCCCAGGATTTGCCTCACCAGGCCCTCTGTGCTGGACAAAGGAATTTTCTGTTGTTCGCTGGCTTTCAGGCAGGCCTTCAGCACTTGTTCAGGATGGAGCAATCCGTTGTTCAGCAGCGGGGAAATTCCGGAATGATGAAGCAGGCTAAATCGCTGATCCATAGCATCTTCGTAGGGGCCAAACAAGGACAGCCTTTCCCGCACAAAGGCCATGAGCCAACGCTCCGCATCCTTCCGATTCACCGGCCAGGCCCATGCTCCTCGGGCTGCACCGGGGGCCTTGGGAAAATGCTTTTGGACATAGGCTTCGGCTTCCTGCCAGGCCTTGTTCCATTCAATGGGAGGAGGGGGAGGGGGCGTTGCATCCTTTGGATAGGTTTTGCGGTTGTCTTCGTCGAAACTCCATTGCCCGCCAACGGGATCTCCCGTTGGAGGATCCACCAGGATGCCGTGTTGAATCCGTTGTTTGCGGTAATAATCCGCCTGCAGGAAGCGCTTACGTCCTTGGAACCACGAATTCGGCTCCATGGGTTGATCCAAGAACAAGGGATTGTCAAGCCATGCGATCGCGAGGCCTGTTGCAGCCGATGCCTTGAGCAGTCTTTTTTCCAGCCAGTGATCACCGCAACGATACGCAGTCACTTCTTCAAGGCCTTTTTGGGTAGAGAGGTAATGGATCAATGCACCGGACTCCGTCCTGGGGTCCTGCGCTTCGATGTATTCTACTTCCCAACCTAAGCACTGCAATTCGTCGGCGAAGGACATCATGCACGCACGCTGGTGAATCAATTTCTGCCGATGAAAAGGATATTGCCTGAAGAATAACCATTCCTCCACAATCCATGCTCGCTTTCTGGATGAGCCTTGCTCAACCGAAGGCAACGCCAATTGGTGGGGAAAAAAAAGAAAATCCTGGCGGGAACGGTGAGGGGACATCTCTTTAGAACACCCTTGCCCTGCCGATGTTTGAGCGATTTTAAGGCCCTTTGATCAATTTGCAACGATAAGATCGCTGTCCCTGCCTCCAATGCAAGGTATAGAGTCCTGCCGGCCAAGCCATGGTAGACAGGCGAAGGGTCCTGGGGGGATCCGCTTGGACGAATCCCTGGTCGCCATCGTAGCCTCCTGCAGGTTCATCCATGCCTGAATTCAAGAGCCCTTCTTCGATTTTTTGGCCGTTAGCCCCGCGGATTTCCCAGGTAATGGGCCCAGACTTGGCCTGGAATTGAAGAAGCAAATGTTCGCCAAAAGGATTGGGCATCGCAGGGCAGGGCGGATTGGCTAACGACTCCTCCGCGTCCTTGCCCAGAGAACTCAGCAAGGCATTGCTTCGTTCAGGGCTTGAAACGAGGTAGGAGATCCAATCCAAATTGCCATCCCCGTTACGGCCCGTAGAGACATCCGGGGTTTGAGGACTGTAGCAGAGGGTGTCAAGGATTTGAAACTGGTTGCTTTGGAGCCTGAACAGGCCCAAGCATTCCCCGTACCCCGACAGCGTAAAATTGGCATGCATTGCACCCCGGGTCGTATCCCCGGATGCCCATACCAGGGCATAGCCACCGGCCGGGATGCTGATATTGGGCAATTTCCAACGACCAGGAATGGCCATATTATCCGTGAGGTAGGTGTTGGTGCCGGTCACCCAGGGTTGGGTCCCGCCGTTGTAGATCTCAATCCAATCGCTGGTCCTCCCGCTTTGATCCGTAATGCCGTTGTGGTTCAGGGCCATGATTTCGTTCAAATAGAGGGGACCCATGAGCCTGGTCTTGATGCGCATAGGGTTGCAGGGTCTGGTCCTTAGGTTCTGGGCCGCGTCCCTGGCCTGCACCTGCACGCTGCAATTTTGAACCTGTGCGTTTAAGGTAACATAGGCGCCGTACATCCCGTCTCCGGCCACCCCATCTCCATGATGTCCATCATCCCAGAGGGGGATGGTTTGGGATTGCCCGTCTTGTGTTACCGTTGCAGTCGCCTGAATGCCGTTGCTCAGTTCATCTTCGATACGAACGCGAATCGTGGCACGCCTTCCGGGGTAAGGGTTGATGACCATGGGCCTGTGCACAATGGGCGGTAGGTTTGCGGGTCCCAAGGAAGCATTCAAGGTAGCATTGGATCGAGCCCCTAGAAAGGGAATAATGCTGCTGTTGACATGACCGCCTGCTGCTGCCCCCGCAAAAGAAGCCAGAAATTGATTATACGTAAATCCGTAATCCAGGGTTCGGAACGTATCCACCAAGGCAAAGGGGGCAATGCGGCTTCGAATGGAATCCATTTGCGCCAGAAATGAAGTGCTAACTTGTTGATTAGCAACTCTCCTTAAATAAAATCCGTAGATATTTCGGGTGTCCGTGTTGGCCATAAGCTTGTCGTACAGCGGCCTGGATTCACCGGGAGTAAAGGAGAAAGGGGAGATGGTTTGGTAATTAGGCCCACCCCATTGGATGCCCATCGTGTTGTCAGGATCGTAAGGCAAGAACCGAAATCGTCCATCCACGGGATGATCGTAGAGGTAAAAGTTATTTTTGTTATAATAGGAATCCCAATGCCCGGTGCTCAGATCTGTGGCCAGAGTGAGCAGGGCGGATTCGATGTCGAAAATGCTATCGAGCTGGCAATAAATTTGGGCAGAAGCGGTTTGGTTAAGGGTTCGAATAAATTTGGCGAAATTGTTATAATCATCGGCGGCCGTATTGGTCATGAGTTCATAGGCCCGGCGTCCCCCGGAGGTCAATTTGTAATCGTTGGGATTGTTGGAAATGTACACCAGATCCGCAGGCCACAAGCATTTGTACAGGTTACCGTAATCCTGGGCAAATTCGTTTTGTAGGAAATCTTCGTTCAATTGTTCGACGTTGACATAAACCCCTCTGAATTGTCCGTTGAAATAGAGGTTCACATGGGCGGCTCTGGCAGAACGCCCGCCGACACGGTGGGTCAGGTCGTAATAGAATTTGGCTCGGCTGATGGAGGGATCGTTGTGCATTCCGTAGAGGTTGAGATCGCTGATCCCTTCCAGGTTTTGCCCTGCCCTGAACGTATTGAATGATATTCGGAACTGTTTCTTCTGGGCGCTTCGTGATGTATTTCCTCGAATCCGCAGCCCGCATTCAAAAAGGCTGTCCTGAATTCCCGCCCTTGTGAAAACCACCGTGGATCGGTATTCCCGGTTGGAATAGGGATTGGCCAACATCTCCGCCAAGCTATCCGGCGGCAAAAAGACGTCGATACGCCCCAAAAGGTGATCATCATACAACGACGCCCCCCTGGGGCTTCCTGAACCTGATTGGGCCCAAAGGGTAAGTGGGTCACACCAAAGCCCTAAAACCATAGCGACGAAAAACTTAGAGGCGTAGGCCTTGTTCATGTTGAAAAATCGTTTGGATTTGGGGTGTAAATTAGGTCTGGCCCGGGGTTTTGCAATTTATTCGCCGTAGAGGGGCGTTAAAGACGTTGTTTGCGTTACTTTTGAAAATAAATCAACATTAACGATTCTCAGTTCTAATCCAATTCACCCTCTTCATTCTTCAAAAAACTCTCTATGAAATTGAAAGCTATTATCTCCAGCGCTTTTGTTGTTGTCCTCTTGGCATCTACCCCTTCGGCGTACGCTCAGAAGCCAATTTCTGTCAACAACGGAGGCGGATTTATCAGTTATGGCGCTCATCGCTCCACTATCGAGGCCGGTTTGAATTTTTCGCAAGGGATTACGGTGGTTTTACCTAAGGTGAGGTATCGATATTTTCTTTCGGATCGTTTGGCCATTCGTGGCACTTTGAACGCAGCCACCAATTCAACGGTTGAAAACGTGTATTCAAATCCTGCCAATTTTGACGGCAAGGAGGGAACACGGACAGTCATCGATCGTTCATGGGAATTGCAAGGCGGTTTGGAATATCATCCATCCGGTGCCAAGCGTGTATCGCCCTACTTCGGAGCCGTTGCCGGCATCGGTGCAGGACGTGGCAAAGAGATTTGGAAAGACTATAACGACACAACCACACTACTAGGCGACGGATTTTACGATTTCCAAACCACAGCCAGTCTTAACGCCCCCTTTTTCTCCTATAATTTCGGTGCTGTTGCCGGGGTTGATATTTACCTTATCGAGAATTTGTACATGGGTTTGGAGTTTAATTGGCTGATGAATGTTCGCCATAACCGTATTGTGGAGTTTGAAATCGAGAGCCTTGCAGGTTCTGCGAAAATGAATAAGGCCCCTGCCGATACCAAGGTGAGCACCAATTTCAGTGCTTTGCCAGCGGTGCGCGTTGGTTGGAGATTCTAGGTCAGCGGCCAATCGCCGCCATCGATCAACAAGGCCTAGCCTTCCAAGACTTCCCTTATTGAATAACCCTCGCCAGCGATATTCCATCCCGTACGGATAGAATCATCGCCTCCAGGCGGGGGTTTTCCATAACCATACGATTGTACGAGCGCAGGGCCTTGGTTTCGTCATCGTCCGCTTCAGGGTCTGCGACTTTTCCGCTCCACAAAACGTTGTCTGCCATGATGATGGCTCCCACTTGGAGTTTGGGTAAGAGAGCCTGGAAATAATGGGGGTAATTCTCTTTATCCGCATCGATGAAGACCAAATCCCAAGGCTGATCCAGGCGTTGGATCCAATCCAATCCCGGCCCCTTGTGCAGGGTGATTTGTTCACGGTATGCTGAACGATCTACATAGGATTGCGCCATGTCCATGATTTCGGCGTTGTTATCGATGCTATGAAGATGACCGTCATTCGTTAATCCTTCCGCCAGACAGAGCGCTGAATAGCCGGTGAACGTTCCGATCTCCAGGATTCTTTTCGGCCGTATCATTTTACTGAGGAGGGCTAGTAGACGACCTTGTTGATGCCCCGAACACATCTGAGGCATGAGGCAACGTAGGTGGGTGTCGCGTTCCAGTTCTTGGAGTAGTGCACTGGGTGCGCTGCTGTGTTGGTTAATGTAGTTTTCGAGGGATTCAGGAAAAAATCGCATAAGAATACGGTAGAATCAAAAGGGAAGGGTCAAGGAGCACAGGTCCATAGCAAGGACCTTCTGGGCATAACACGAAATAAATGACCGGCGGCTTCCAGAACCGCAGTTCTTGGAATTCGATGAATACGGTCAATGATTTCTTGGGTATCCAAGAGTCGGTTGCCATCGAGGTAGGCCTGTCCCCAACCAATGAGGTTTTGAAGACGGTTTTCTTCTGCCAGGAGAATACGGCCAATCATTTGCTCTTTGGCTATTTTGAATTCGGTGGGGGTGGGAGTGGACAAGGAGGGTCGATTAA
>VHBD01000082.1 GCA_016872125.1 Sphingomonadales bacterium | reverse complement strand
CCTAAACGACGTTTTAAGCGGGCGGTGGACCGCAACCTGATTCGGCGCAGGATTCGAGAGGCTTTTCGATTGAACCGTCAACATTGGCACGACGCTGAACAAGGACTTCCTGGGGGTGCCGCCATCGTGCTGGTCTATTCCACCAACGAAATATTGGATTTTGACCGCATCCAAGAGAGCGTGCGCCAAGGCATGCAGCTTTGGAGCCGTAGCCACCGATCATGAAATACATTTTGATGGCTTTGGTACGTTTATACCGAAGCATGCTCTCTCCGTACCTGCCGCCTTCTTGCCGGTACAACCCCACCTGTTCGGCCTATGCTCTCGAGGCCTTGCAGCGTCATGGGGCTTGGAGAGGTTCCTGGCTCACCCTACGAAGGCTGGCTCGATGCCATCCCTGGGGTGGCCATGGTCACGACCCTGTTCCTTAACTTTGACTTTCACCTTTTGATTTTCTATCTGTAAGCCATGCACTTTGACCCTTCAAACTCACCCGTTCGTCGGCGGTGGTCCCAACTCGCCATCAAGAACCTAGGCTGCAACCTACGCTCCTGGGCCAAGGTTAGAATTTTGGCATGGATTCTTCTGTTGGGTGCAGGTGGCCTGGCCTTGAATAACAATTATTTTGAACTTTCCAAACACATCGAAATCTTTACCACCTTGTACCGGGAGATCAACACCTACTACGTGGACGATGTGGACCCGGCCAAGTTGATGAAAACGGGCATCGAGGCGATGCTCAAGAGTTTGGACCCGTACACCGATTATATTCCCGAGTCGGAGATTGAGAATTTCAAATTCATGACCACCGGTCAATACGGAGGGATTGGTGCACTCATTTCCCAAAACGGGGAAAGCATCGTGATCGCCGATCCTTACGAGGGATTCCCTGCGCAGAAGGCCGACTTGCGTGCTGGAGATCAGTTGTTACGAATCAACGGTGAAGAGATTAAGGGACGCAATACCGAAGAGGTCTCCAAGCTGCTCAAAGGCCAACCGAATACAGAAGTTAAGTTGCTGATTTCCAGGCCTGGAAATCCCAAGCCTATGGAGAAGGTCTTGGTCCGTCAAGAAATCAAAGTCAATTCTGTGGCCTATTCCGGGATGCTGAATTCTACAGTTGGCTATGTGAACCTTAGCGCGTTTCGAGTAGATGCCGGGGGTGAAATTCAGAGAGCCATGTACGAGCTCAAATCCAAGGGCATGAAATCCATGGTCTTGGATCTGAGAGGCAATCCCGGGGGCTCCTTGGATGAGGCGGTGCGCATCAGCGGGTTCTTTGTGCCCAAAGGCTCCAAGGTGGTGGATACCAAAGGCAAAGTCAAAGAATGGGACAAATCCTACAATACCATGGCTGACCCCGTTGATGCGGAGATGCCGGTGGTGGTCTTGGTCGATGGTTCCTCGGCATCGGCCTCGGAGATTGTATCCGGCGTACTTCAGGATTATGATCGGGCGGTGGTGGTGGGTCAGAAGACCTTTGGCAAAGGGTTGGTGCAAACCGTTCGCCCCCTGACCTACAATTCCCAGCTCAAAGTGACCACGGCCAAATACTATATCCCGAGTGGTCGTTGCATACAGGCCATTGAATACAGCGACAAGGATCCTGAATCCAAGAATCAGCGGGTGGCCGATTCGCTACGTAAGGCTTTCAAAACGGCAGGAGGTCGTTTGGTTTACGATGCGGGGGGTGTCACCCCCGATTTGGGGATTGCTCCCGACACGGCCAGCAATATCCTGATTGCCCTGATCAACAAAAGGCATGTCTTTGATTTCGCAACGTACTTGAGGGGTCAATGGGAATCTATTCCTGAACCTGAGGCTTTTGTGATCAGCGACTCGCTGTACACGGCTTTTGAACAATTCTTGCAAGGCAAGGATTATGAATACATCACTGAATCGGATAAATTACTTAAGGATTTCAAGGAGAAAGCGACCAAAGAGAAATATTTTGATGCAGTGGCCAAGGAATACGAGGCCTTGGTGGCACGAAAGCAAACGGATAAATCCAAAGATTTACGTAAACATCGCCGTGAAATATCGGAATACCTCAAGCAAGAAATTGTAGCCCGATATTACTTCCAAAAAGGTAGGTTAAGGGCCACTTTTGCGGGGGATCCCGAGGTCCAAAAAGCCTTGTCATTGCTTGCGGATCCTTCGGCATTCAAGCAGATTCTCTGGGTACCTTAATATGGAGGATTGGGCCTTGCTCGTGGTTATGGGTATGGTGGCGGGTTTGGTCGGAGGGTTGTTTGGGGTAGGGGGCGGGGTCATTTATGTTCCTGTGTTAGGGTGGTGGTTGGATCGTCAAGGTTATGCAGCGGAATATCAAGTCTCGATGGTATTGGGTAATTCCCTCGCCATGACCTTGTTGACAGGCCTTGTGGGCGTATGGTTGTGGAAGCGTAAAGGAGTTTATGAGCCGCGTACATGGTTGAGCATGGGCGTGCCTGCAGGTTTGGTTGCTGTAGGGTTGGCGTGGTTTCTTAGTCATGGGGGTTTTTATGATACAGCCCTTTTTCGTTTGGTATTCAGCAGCATGCTGGCCATGATGTTGGCCCGCAATGCATGGGCCTGGTTCAAGGTCGGCGCAGATACCCCGGAGGGCCAAGACAAGCAGCCTTCCTCTACAGTTTTTGCATTGCTTGGTTCCTTGGGGGGATTGTTCTCGGCTTTGACCGGATTAGGGGGTGGAGCAGTCATGGTCCCTGCACTCCAAAGTCTGGGAATGCGCAACCAAGCCCGCATCAATGCCCTGAGCATGGGGGCGATTTCGGTAATGGCTTTGTCGTCCACCTTGTTTTATGCGATAACGGATCAAGGGGGATTGGCTCCTGCCTTTCTCCTGCCTACCGCCGCGGGTACCTTACTCGGACTTTGGCCGGGTATTGCCATGGCCCGCCATTGTTCAGGCAGTCGGGTAGGTTCCAGGAATTTGCGTGGGGGTCTTTTGATTTTTTTGACGGTGGTCTTGCTTTGGGTAAACCGGGATTGGATATTCCCGGGGGTTTGAACATTATTTTGAGTAGGGCGTTCTCAGCATGATGATGCATTACCACCAAATGTTATGAAATACAAGGAAATGAATCGAATATTGATGACGAAGACCATGGGGACGTGGTGCGTCTTGGCCTGTTTGCTGGTTCAAGGGTGGGTGATCAATGCGCATGCCCAGGGTATGGACGGAAACTTGGTTGATCGTTTGAAAATGCATGTGGGTTTCTTGGCCCATGACAGTTTGGAGGGAAGGCAAAGCGGTTCTCCTGCTGAGCGCAAGGCCGCAACCTACCTGATCAAGCACTTTGCCATGCACGGTTTGCAAGCGGCCGGTGACTCAGGACGCTGGACCCAGTCCTTCCAAATTTTGGTTCGTCAAGCAGCCGCTCCCGGTGCGGTGCTGAAGGTTGGTAGGAAGGTCCTGGAACAAGGCAAGCACTTTGTGGTATTGCCCGGTTCGGGCAGCGGAGAGGTTATAGGCCATTCGGTGGATGCAGGGTACGGCATAGAATCCGATTCGCTGAACCATCACGACCTCAAGGACAGCCTGCTCATGAAGGAGAAGGTTTGGTGGATGCGATGGAATGCCCCCGACGGAGCGAACCCGCACGGGCCTTACGGCGCCCTGTCAACCTTGGAGCGCAAAATTGCCTTGGCCGAAAAGCACGGCGCAACGGCTTTGATTCTCTATCCGTCCAAGAGCGGGGAGCCTTGGCCGGATACGGTGATGGACCGGCGTACCCGTTCCGGCAGAATCCCGGTACTCAGTCTGACCGAAGCAGGGGTTGCAGTTTTGCCCTCAGGGTTTGTAGGGAGAAGCAGTTCCTTCATTCGTTTGGCTTGCCGAGTTGTTAAGGAATATGTTACGGCATCCAATGTGGCGGGTTTGATCGATAACGGAGCGAACCGGACCTTGGTTTTTGGGGCGCATTACGATCATCTAGGCTACGGAGAATACGGGAGCAGCAGGCATCGTGGGGAACCCCAAATCCATAACGGGGCCGATGACAATGCTTCGGGAACAGCCGGGCTAGTGGAGTTGGCGGCCCATTATGCCCAAGGCCAAGATAAGCGGTTTAATTATTTGTTTTTGGCTTTTTCGGGCGAAGAATTGGGCTTGCTGGGTTCCGCCTATTTCGTTAGGCATCCGGCCATTCCCTTGGATTCGGTGGTGGCCATGCTCAATATGGATATGATTGGGCGTTTACAAGATAGCAGTATGCAATTGGGTATTCACGGAACTGGAACGGCCATGGAATGGCCTGCCCTGGTGGAGGCTGCTGCCGGGCCATTGCGCATCAAAAGCAGCGAGTCGGGCAGCGGTTCCTCGGACCATCATTCGTTTTATTTGAACAATGTTCCGGTCTTGCATTTTTTTACGGGAACCCATCAGGAATATCATAAACCGGAGGACGACGAATACCTGATCAATTATCCCGGTATGGCGCAGGTCTTGGCTTGTATGGTACGACTCGTGGATTCCTTGCCGGCCCATGGTCGGCTTCAGTTCCGCAAGACCAGCAGCGCCGATGCCTCGGTATCCCCTCGTTTCAAGGTAACCCTCGGCATTATGCCGGATTATTTCTACGAAGGAGAAGGGATCAAAGTGGACGGTGTTACTGAAAACAAACCCGCTGCCAAGGCCGGGGTGTTCAAGGGGGATATCCTCCTGCAACTGGGCGACTTTCCTTTGGGGGATATGCAGGCTTATATGAAGGCCTTGTCCTACCAAAGCAAAGGCAAAACCGTTAATTTGCAATTGCTGCGTTCGGGCCAAAGGATGGACGTGCAGATTACCTTTTAGCCGAAGTTCAAGTACGATTTCTCCTCGATTGCTCTTTGATTTCTCTTCGATTTCCCTCTGATTTCTCCTCAAAATGAAGCCTTCGAAGTCTCCCCTACTCCTTTTGGATCATGCCAGTCCTGTCGCTTCGGTGGCCGTCGTGGACGGTGAAGGCAAGGTCCTGGCCTCTTCGTTGGAATTACGCCCGCAGATGCAAGCCGAGCGCTTGGCTTTGATGGTGCAAGAATGCTTAAAGGATGCGGGATTACGAGCTCCCCAATTGGGGGCGATTGCTTGCCAGCGGGGTCCTGGATCCTACACCGGCTTGAGAATCGGTGCAGCGTTGGCGCAGGGGATTGCCTTACCTTGGAATATACCGATGCTGGGGGTATCCACGCTGGAGGCCATGGCTTGGGGCTGGTGGCATCAGGATTCGTCCTTGAGCTCTCGGTGTTCCACAGTGATTTCGATAATGGATGCCCGACGCATGGAAGTTTTCTGCGGGGTTTACGGTTGGACTAGCGGAACCTTGGAGGTACTTGCTCCGGGTTCGGCCTTGGTTTTGGATCAAGACGCATTCTCGGACTGGGCTGGTCACAAGGTGGCCTTGGTAGGAGATGGGGTCGCCAAGTGGAGAAATTTGTTGGTCGAAAGCCAACAAATCGAGCGTTGGCAGGACGCTGTTTTTGTCAGCGATTGGCAGTGCAACGCTGCATCGTGGGCGGGCTTGGCTCTGCGCGGATTGGCTTTGGGACTGACGATTTCCCCGGCAGATTTCCGGGTGGATTATTACAAAGATTTTTACAGCCCTTCGCTGCAGGGTCGCTAATTTTCGAAATGAAACGTAACTTCGTTCCCATTCCGTTCAACCATGTACAAGCAACTCCAAGAGGTTAATTTCAATGCGGCTTATGAGCTGTGCCATGCCCTCAACCATCCTCTGAGGCTGGGGATCATTCGACTCTTGGAGCAGAATGAGTCCTTAACCGTCACCCAGATTTATTTCAAATTGAGGATAAGCCAATCGGTGGCATCCCAGCAATTATCGGTCCTGAGGAAGAGTCGCTTAGTTATTTCTCGCAGAGAGGGTAAACAAATGATTTACACCCTGAACCACGAACTTTTGCAGCAGGTACTCTTGGGCATTCTATCGTTGAGTTCCATCAAGATCACCAAACCATAGGGAGACCAAGCTCAAGGCGATCGCAGGACATGGATTTCGGCGAGGTCCCAACCGGATTGTCCTTCAGCATTTTGCCATTCGAGAACCACAGGGTATGACCCGTCCTGCACCATCATTCCCGTAAGTCTCTTGGAGGTAGGCCCCGTTCTTCCATCCCAGAACCAGGCGCTGTCAGGATCGGCCCATTCGTTTTGGCTAAGATGTGTTATTATTCCACCGAATAGGTCCATGATTTGAAGGTTAACTCTTGCGCGGTTATTGATTGTGGGCTCTTGGAAACGGAGGCCTATACGAATCCCATCCAAAGCATTGGGAACAAGAATTTCTTTGGATAAGGTCAAGGCAACAGGGCTGTTGCGCCCTCTTCTAGAGGCAGGTTCATGGGACGCGAGTCCAGAATTGTTTCCAGTGGAAAAGCAACCCGGTGATGCGCGTTCTTGGGTGGACGAACTGATCCAACGGGTGGAAGGTAAGCCTTGGCCGGTATAGGGCTGGTCGTATGGCCATCGCTGCAGGGATTTGCCCTCGATGTTCCCGGCCCATGGATGGTAGCATGAATCATGGTAGGCCACCCGGTCCAGTGTACGACCTTGATGATCCTGAAGGGATAACCAGGCTCCTGTTCTCGGCAAAGCGGGCAAGCTGAGGACGACTGGGTTCTGCCTCAAGGAATCGATGCTCTTTGACCTGCAATGGCGAAGGCCCTCGAGCCTCAGAAAATCTTTGTTACGGCTGAGCAGGAGGCATTGTCCGGGGAACCAGGGTTCTAACTCCTGGCCCAAGGAATTGCCTTCCAGGACTTCCCCTTCTTGTCCGGTGCGGAACAGCCAAAGTCGGCTTCGACCAAGGACGAGTT
>VHBD01000081.1 GCA_016872125.1 Sphingomonadales bacterium | reverse complement strand
ATCGGAGAAGGACTTGAAGTTTTGGATGGAGGCTTTGAGAAGGGGTTGATCTTGGCGCAGATCTTCGGAAAGACGTGAAAGCTCGCTTAGGGTTTTTTGAATGGGGGCACGGCTATCACGAATGAGTTCGTTCAGGTTGCTACTTCCCTCGTCCAACTGGGCAAGGCTATGACGAATTTTGGCTTCCTCCACGGCTTCCAAAATACGGTTGAGGTTGGATAGGCTGATTTCGACTTTGTCTTTGAGCGGAGTCAGGTCCCCCACCAAATTTTCAATGAGGCTGGGAGCGATCTCAGCAGGAAGCGTATCCCGGTGCCGGTAGGTGCGATCAGCATCCTGGCCTATTTCGATTTGCAAAGCTTTGGTGTCAAAGAGGTCGGTGCTGACCAGCCTCAGCCTGGTACCTAGCGGAAGGTTAACTCGCTTGGAAACCTCCACGGTCACCAAGACAGCGTTCCGTTCGGGCAGAAGTTCAACCTCGGTTACCGTACCCGTTTTGATGCCCTTGTACAAAACGGGGGCTGCGGCCTTGAGTCCCTTCACATCATCCAATAATGAATAATAGGTGTTACGGCCCGTGAAAATATCGTCGCCTTTCAGGAAGTTAATTCCAATAAACAAAAGCGTCAGGGTCATTGTAGCAAAAAGTCCGATCCAAACTTCCTTGGGTATCTTGCGCATAGGTTGGTTTTAGGGGGAGATTTTCCTTGGTCAAGGGTTGTTCTGATGGTGGTATTGCTCAATGGCTTCAGCGATCGACAGCGAAAGTTTGTTTTGGCCTTGTTCAGAGCGCATGAATTGCTCTTCCTCGTGATGGGTGAGAAAACCCGTTTCGACAAGAATGGCGGGCATGGTGGTCCGGTAGAGCACCAAAAAACCAGCTTGTTTGACTCCCCTGCTATGGCGTCCGGTATGGTGTACGAATTTTTGTTCGATGAGTCGGGCCAATTCCAGGCTTTGTGTTCTGTAGGCGCTTTGGAACAATTCAAAAATAATGTGGGCAGTGGGATCGTTGGGGTTGAAACCGTCGTATCGCTCCAGGTAATTGCTTTCCATCAGGACCGCTGAATTTTCTCTTTTGGCGACGTTCAAGTTGGCCCCAGTGACATGCAAACCTTGGGTGAAGGTTTCTGTCCCGTGGGCTTTGACTCCGCCGCTGTTGCAATGGATGGAGACAAAGAGGTCGGCATTAAGACGATTGGCTATGCCAGCTCTCTCGTGGAGTTCGATGAATTTGTCTTCGTTGCGGGTCAGGTGAACCTGCAGTCCAGGGATTCGTTTACGCAGCTGATCGGCCACTTTTCGCGCTATTTCCAAGGTGACGACCTTTTCGAGGGAGCCTTTGCCTTTGCAACCGCTGTCATGCCCACCATGTCCTGCATCCAGAACGATTCGATGAAGGGTGTAAGCTTTGACCCCCAGGGTGGGGCAAGCAAGGCTCCAAAAGAGGCTAATCAAAGCGATTCCCCTGAACCATGTGGTCCAAAGCGACCGTTGAAGTAGTTTTGAGGTTAGATGAGGGTTAGGCATTCGGTATTGACAAGTTTGCTCAGCAAATCTAGGGAAGCAGGGATGCTTCACAACCAGCATCTTGGGCAATGTTCCCCTTCATTTCGGTGGTTGGGTCTCTGCTTGGCCTTGGCCATCGCGCCTGTGCTCTGCTCTTACGCTCAAGAAACCTTGGCATCAAAGGATAGCCTGAGGGTCAAATCCAAAGATGAGCCCGAACAACCGGTGGATTACGAGGCTGCAGATTCCATCTTGGTGGATTTCATTTCTAACCAAGCCCAACTGATGGGGAAGGTCAAAATTCGTTTTGGAAGCATGGAATTGCAAAGCGGCCGGGCCTATCAGAATTGGCGAAGCAGGTCTCTGAAGGCTTTGCCGATTGCGGATAGTTTGGGGCGTATGGCCGATACCCCGCGCTTTGTGGACGGTACGCAGAGCTTTGTGGCGGACTCGATGGAATACGATTTGGTGGCAGGACGAGGTAAGATCACCGAATTGGTGACCCGTGAGGGAGAGGCCTACGTGATTGGTCGCAAAGTCCAAAGGGTATTCGAGGGGGATATGTACGTTCGTAACACCTTGTTTACGACCTGCTCCGATACTCGTCATCCTCATTTTCACCTTCAACTGGGCAAGGCAAAGCTCATCCCGGACAAGCGGATTATTGCCGGTCCATCAAGGCTGGTAGCCTTGGATATTCCTTTGCCTATCGGCCTGCCATTCGCAGTAATTCCCCTTATGCGCGGTCAGAAAGCAGGCATTTTGTTTCCAGAGTATGGGAACTCGCCGCAGTTTGGTTTTTTCCTGCGCAACGGGGGATATTATTGGCCGATTAGCCCGAGTATGGACCTTAGTCTGCGCGGCGATATTTATGCCTACGGTGGGTGGAGGCTAAACCCCACCCTGGGATATAACAAAAGATATCGTTCATCCGGTCGCCTGAACATCAACTGGAGTAACCTCCAATCAGGGGATACCAAGGCCAAGGATTTCAGTCGCCAACGAGACTTTATGGTTTTCTGGCAGCATAATCAAGATGCCCGCGCGCATCCTTACCGAAGATTTTCAGCCTCCGTGCAAGCAGGAAGCAGTAATTTTCTAAGGAACAACACGCCCTCCACCACGGACTTTTTGAATAATCAATTGAATTCATCCGTTTCATACAGCCGCTCCTTTCCAGGTAAACCGATTCAGTTAAACCTTGCGGCCAGGCATTCCCAAAACACCCAAACCAGACGCCTGCAAGTCAATTTCCCCGAGGGCAACTTGAACATCGCCAGGGTTCAACCTTTCCGAAAACGCTCCGCTATAGGGGCTGAGAAATGGTATGAGAAAATCGGTTTCACGTACCAGTCCAATTTGAGGTCTTCTTTGAATGTTGCAGATACGCTCTTCAGCCCTTCGAATGCAATTCAGAATTTGGATGCTGGTTTGCAACATAATTTACCGTTTTCGACCTCGTCCTTTCGCTTGGGGAATTTTGTACAAATCACCCCAAGTTTTGCCTACCAAGAACGCTGGACTAACCGCCGTTCGGTATTGACTTACGATACCGCGTTGGGTAAGGCCGTAGCTGATACCGAGCGTGGTTTTTTTCGTAACTACGATTATCAATTCAGCATGCTGATGAATACCCGTTTGTTTGGTTTGGTTCAATTCACCAAAGGGCCAATCGCAGCTATTCGGCATGTGATTAACCCTCAGATTTCTTTGGGTTGGCGCCCTGATTTCAGGGCTGCTCGTTATGGTTTCTACAAAACGGTGCAGGTGGATCGCCAAGGCAATACCCGTATCTACAGCCCCTTTGCGGGCTTCGGTTACGGGGTCGCTGGTGCAGGCGGTTCTGCCTCCCTTAATTGGAGCATTGATAACAACTTGGAATTCAAAACCAGGACCCAAGGCGACAGCGGTGAAGTCCTACAGCGTCGCAAACTTTTTGACTCCTTTCGCTTTGGCGGTGCCTATAATTTCAATGCCGATTCCCTGAAAATGTCTTCGATACAATGGGGTGGGAGAACCCAATTTGGTGACCGTTTCAGTTTGCTCTTCTCTGGTATTTGGGATGTTTACCAAAGGGGAGGGGATAATAGGTTAATTAACCGTTGGTTAGCATCCGAACAATGGTGGAAACCCGTGGCCCTTTCCCAGGCCAACTTTACGGTAAGCGGTGGATTTGGGGGTGCAGTCTCCGGAAGCGCTGCGTCCAATCGAATGGTGATGCCGCCACTCTTGTGGGACCGCGGAGATTCGTCGATATGGGATGACATACAGCGTTATGGATACCGTATGTTCATCGATTGGAATGTCCCGTATCGATTTAATTTTAATTACAACCTAACCTACCAGGCCCTCAACCCCAAAGGCCAGCAATGGGTACAGTCATTGACCTTCAACGGCGATCTTTCTTTGACCCGTTTATGGAAAATCGCTTTTAATTCAGGCTTGGATTTGGTTTCCCTGAAACTTACCCCAACGGTGATCAATCTGTACAGGGATTTGCATTGTTGGGAAATGAGCCTGAATCTGGTACCCTTTGGGACCTATAAGTCGTACACCTTTACCATCAACGCTAAAGGTCAAATGCTCCAGGATCTGCGGCTGATTAGGCGGCGGAACTGGTTTGATTTGCAGCGTTAGCCTGCCTCTTGGCGTCTTTGTCTTTGCTCCGCGAGCAACAAGGTATATTCTCTGGATAATTCTCCTTTGGCCGAAGAATTTTCTCTGGCTCTGCGGAGCAAATAAGGTAAAACCTTGTCCACGGGGCCGTAGGGCAAGTATTTGGCTACCCTGTACCCTGCATCGGCCAATTCTGCTGACAGGGAGTCGCTCATTCCCAAAAGCTGGGCAAACAGGATTCGCTCACTGATTTTGGCCAAACCGAATCGTTCCATTAATTCGGTTGCCCAAACACAAGTTGAACGGTTGTGAGTCCCTAAGCACAAGAACGCAATGGGGTGTTGCAACAAAATCTCAATGGCCCGATGCGTGTCACGGTCAGTAGCCTCTTTGTCGGGTTGAATGGGATCTGGGTACCCCATTAGTCTGGCTCTTTCCCTTTCTTTTTCCATGTAAGCCCCTCGAACAACTTTGAAGCCTGGGATATAGCCTTCTTCTTGAGCATGCTTCAAACATTGATTCAAATATTCCAAACGATCATGGCGGTACATCTGCAAGGTTTGAATCACAATGGCCTTGGAGCGATTGAATTCCAACGAAGCCTCCATGACGATTTGGTCAATAGGGTCTTGAAGCCAACTTTCTTCGGCATCAATCATGATGGGGCATTGCAAATCGGATGCCCTTCGTAGCAAATTCATGACCCTACCCTTGCCACGTTGGAAGGCTTCAATTTGTTTTGGGTCGATTAAAGCGTTCTTCGCAGAGGCTTCCAAGAGGTCGGAATGGACGAGGCCGGTGACCTTGAAAACAAAGAGGGGAGTTTCGGGATGATTCACCGTAAAGGTTATGGCATCCTGCAGTTCAACCAAGGTCTCGTCCATCAATTCTTCGCTGTTCAAACTCTCCACCGAATAATCCGGGATGCTTCCAATCCCTGATCGTTGCAGTTCTGCAATTTTGGGTAAGGATTTCTGAAGGGACTCGCCCCCACAAAATTCTTGGAAAACGGTTGCACGAATAATTCCCCGTATCGGTAGGCGAAATTTCAAGGCCCGTTCCGCCAAGAACCCCAGTATTTGGACTATTTTGGCCTGGTTCATGATGCCGAAGAGCCACAGTTTCCGTCGCAAGGTCTGCGGAGCCAGCTTTCGATAGGCGGGGGAGCGGTCAGGTGGTTGATTGGCGATAGGCACAGCCCAAAAATAGCCATACGCAACCTTTAGCCGTGTCGGTTGTTTCTTTGCTAAAGAATCATGGCCACCCTTAGTCCCGTAATGCTAGCAACGGAATCGGAGATATCCGAGCCGGGCATACTGCGTAAATCGGTGCAGATGGCCAACGGTGCCTCCAGGCCCTTCCTAATTGCCGGACCTTGCTCTGCCGAAACACCGGCACAAATGGAACTAACCCTCAACGGATTGTTGCCCCTTGCGCCTGATCTCATTCGGGCAGGGATATGGAAGCCTCGCACCAGGCCCAATCGTTTTGAAGGCGTTGGTGAAGAAGGATTGAAATGGGTGCGAGAATTGACCCTCGAAAGAAATTTGCGGTTGGCTGTGGAAGTTGCCCAGCCAGCTCAGGCGGAGGCTGCATTGAAATTTGGGGTGGATGTTGTTTGGATCGGTGCCAGGACTACGGTGAATCCCTTCCTAGTGGATGAACTTGGCAAGGTACTGGCCGGTTCTCCCTTACCGGTGATGGTCAAAAATCCGATTAACCCGGATTTGGAACTGTGGTTGGGGGCAGTGGAACGTCTGGAGGCTTTGGGTCTTCGAGAGTTGGCCCTGGTGCACCGCGGTTTTTCTCCTTTTGAACGCAGTCCGTACCGCAACATGCCCCAGTGGGAAATTCCCATAGAATTGCGTCGGCGCAGACCGGATCTGCCCATGTATTGCGACCCCAGCCATATTACCGGGGATGCAAGGCTGGTTCCGGAGTTTGCGCAAATAGCTTTGGATTTGTGTTACGATGGCTGGATGCTGGAGGTTCATCATGATCCATCTCGCGCATGGTCGGATCCGGATCAACAACTCACCCCCGCCCAATTGGCAGTGACCTTGAACGGGTTGAAGCTGCGCAAAACCGATCTTCAAGATCTTGAAGAGCTGGAAAGTCTCATGGAATTAAGGCGTGAAGTGGATCAATTGGATCATGACCTGTTGACTTTGCTTAGTCAAAGGTTACAGCTCAGTCATCGCCTTGGTGAAATCAAGAAAGAATTTGATCTCCCGATTCTTCAGCCTCGTCGTTGGGAACAAATTTTGAATACCCGTACATCAGCCGGTCAGGCGATGGGTTTGGATGCTTCATTTCTTATCAAATGGTTGCAAATCATGCATCAGGAAAGTATACGTCGCCAATTGGAGGTGTACCGCCCCGATTCTCTGCAAGCGCCGAAATAGCATGGGCGCAGTGGATTGCGGATACGCGTCCATCCACCTGCTTTTATTTGGCGGATTCCAATACCGAAGCCTATGCTAGGTCTTTACTTGGTGTTATGCCTGGTCAACTTTGTGTGGTGAAAGCAGGCGAAGAGGCCAAGTCATGGGATTCCTTGTCTTCCATCCTGGAATTTCTGCTGATGCACAAGGCCGATCAGCAATCTGTATTGGTGGTGGTTGGTGGGGGTGCTTTGAGTGATGTTGGTGGTCTGGCCGCGGCTCTCTTCAAAAGAGGAATTCGATGGGTCACCGTGCCCACAACCTTATTGGCCATGGTGG
>VHBD01000080.1 GCA_016872125.1 Sphingomonadales bacterium | reverse complement strand
GATTCGCTCTACGCGGAAATCAGCGGAGGCGGTAGTATACGTTACCGCAAGGAACCGGCTCATTTGGTCAATCGCATCAGCGGCCTTGGTTCCATTGCGGCTTGGGAGAACGACCCAAGCCCAAACATCGAACCTGAACCCCAAGCGGAGAAATCCTCCAAGGAGCGATCAAGTCCCCAATCAGGGGATTTTTGGGCTAGCCGCAAGGCCGGGAAACCGCGCAGGCCCGTTTTGGAATTGGGTCTGGCGCATTGGATCAACCCGCTTGGAACATCGTTGGAGAACCGTTGGAACGCAACCCCTACCCCCTATGCGGTGATGGAACCTGAAGCCGAAAAGTCTATGTTTTTGAATTGGTGGACCCCCATGGAATTTCAGACCTGCCTCTCAAGGCAAACAGTTTCCATTTGGGCAAGTGGAGCCACCGTTATTGCCTACCAAAATATACGCTTTGAAGACAACCTCGTGTTGTCCAAAGGAAAAGATGGCAGTGGCAACCAGGTGCTCTTGGCCAACAGGATTGATTCCCTGGGCAGTCCACGTTTTGATCAATCCCGTTTGGAAAATTTGCAGCTGCAGGTTCCTTTGATGATTAATTTTTATAACACAAAACGACTTCACAAAGGTTGGCATGCAGGTGGCGGAATTGTTCCAGGTATTCGTCTTTGGACGAGGTCATTGAACCGTTACCGTGATGATGGCGGCCGTGTGGAAATGTACCGCACCGGGAATTTCTACCTTAATCCATTTTCATTGGCCCTTCGTTCGGAAATTGGTTACGATCGTTTCCGCATGTTCACCCAATATTCACTTAATTCAATGTTCCGAACCGGTTACGGCCCGCGTATAAACCGGGTGGACTTGGGAATTACTTTGTTCAGCTATTGATCTGAGTTTTCGAGGGCTTTGATTTGATCCCTGAGCTTGGCGGCCAGGAGAAAGTCCATGTCTTTGGCAGCCTGGTTCATTTGTTTACGAAGATCCCGAAGGTTTTGCTTACTCATTACCGCTGATTTCACAAGACTTTGGGGGTTAGACGGCTGCGCCTTTGTTTCGGAACGAGCCAGGCTTGGCGGATCGGGCTCACGCACCAGGGATTGCCCGTAACTGGCTTCGGCTTGTCGTATGTCCAGGAGGGCGCTTTGTTGAATGATCTCTTCCGGACTTTTGCGGATGCTGCGTGGAATGATGCCGTGCATAGTGTTATAGGCCATTTGCTTATTGCGACGTCGATTGCATTCCTTGATGGTGGCATCCATGGACCCTGTTAGGCGATCTGCATAAAAGATGACTCGACCATCCTCATGCCTTGCCGCTCGACCAGCCGTTTGGGTAAGGGATTTGTAATTACGAAGAAAGCCTTCTTTGTCCGCATCCATGATAGCGACCAAGGCAACCTCCGGAAGGTCTAATCCTTCCCGTAACAAATTCACGCCGATCAAAACCTCTATTCGACCAAGGCGCAGATCCCTCAGGATTTCAACCCTTTCGAGGGTTTCGACACCGCTGTGCAAATACGTACACAGAACCCCGGCACGGGTGAGGTATTTGGCCAGCTCTTCGGCCATTCTCTTGGTCAAGGTGGTGACCAAGACCCTGTGCCCCTTGGAGCGTGATTTTTGGATTTCTTCCATCAAGTCATCCACTTGGTTGGAGACCGGTCGAATTTCGATGGGAGGGTCCAGAAGACCGGTAGGGCGAACCAATTGCTCCACAATGACGCCTTGGCTTTGTTGTAACTCAAAATCACCGGGGGTGGCGCTGACGTAAACAACCTGTGGAATAATATTTTCGAATTCTCCGAAGGTCAATGGCCTGTTGTCCAAGGCGGCAGGCAGTCGGAAGCCGTATTCCACCAAATTCAATTTGCGACTTCGGTCTCCTCCGTACATGGCCCGGACTTGGGGCAAGGTTTGATGGCTTTCATCCACCAACAACAGAAAATCCGAAGGAAAATAATCCAACAAACAGAAGGGCCGCTCCCCGGGATTTCGGCGGTCCATGTAGCGGGAGTAGTTTTCGATCCCCGAACAATACCCGAGCTCTCGGATCATTTCCACATCGAAGGTGACCCGATCTTCGATGCGCCTGGATTCTTCCATTTTGCCTTCTTCCTTGAAATGCGCCACTTGACGGACCATATCTTGTTGGATTTCCAGAAGAATATCGCTGAGCTCATGACGCGATGTCACATAATTGGAGGCGGGGAACAGAGCAAGATGATCCAAGGCATCGCCGGTACGCCCACTGACGGGATCCAAATGGTGGTAGGATTGGATGCGATGCCCATTCCAGCTAATTCGGTAAGCATAATCGGTGTAGGCCGGGAAAATATCCATGACCTCGCCCCGGACCCTGAAGGTTCCGCGGGTCAATTCATGCAGCGCTCGGGAATACATGATGTCCACCAATTGGTTCATCAACCTTTCTTGGGTCATGGTTTCGCTTGGTCCAAGGCGGATCACCTTGTCGGTATAATCTGCAGGATTACCCATGCCGTAGATGCAGGATACCGAGGCCACGACCAGCACATCGCGACGACCCGACATCAGGGAAGAGGTGGTACGAAGGCGTAATTTCTCTATTTCATCGTTGATGGAAAGGTCCTTTTCGATATAGGTGTTGGTCGTCGGCAGATAGGCTTCGGGTTGGTAATAATCGTAATACGAAACAAAGTACTCTACCGCATTGTCTGGAAAAAACTGACGAAATTCACCGTACAGCTGGGCTACCAGGGTTTTGTTATGAGTGAGCACCAAGGTAGGCTTTTGGACGGTTTCCACCACTTTGGCCATGGTGAAGGTTTTGCCCGATCCGGTCACTCCCAGCAAGACTTGGGCAGGGTCCCCCCGCTCTACCCCCTCGCATAACTGGGCAATGGCGGTGGGTTGGTCTCCGGACGGTTCAAATTCCGATACAACGCGAAAGGGCATGGGTGCTGGCTAAACAGGTAGATTAAGGCGAAGGTATCTCCGTGGCCGCGATTCAGGTAAACCTCGACAGCATTAAGCCAACCAGAATTCCAAGGAGGCGATGGCTTGTTGCTCCAACATGGTCCAACCTCCAAGGACATGAGCCCCTCGAGCGGCGCATTGTTCCAGGAAAAGGGTTCGTTCAGGTCGGTAAATCAGGTCCATCACGCAGTGATTCGGTCCAATTCCTTCCATGGCCATGATGGGCAACGGAGGCACTTCGGTCACCGACGGCCACATACCGATCGGGGTGCATTGGATAAGGAGGGGATGACCTTGGATAAGGTTCGCCTCAGCATCTTCCCATGCAAGCAGGCTTCGGCCCCTTGCGTTTGGGATCGAATGGCTCGTGACCTTCCTGCATAGTTGGGTGCAAGCAATACCCATGGTGTGCAATACATGGACTACCGCCTTCGAAGCCCCACCATCCCCCATGACAAGGGCAGGGCCCTCGAGTCGATTCGGTTCAAGAACGGACAAGGCTGCGGCAAAGCCTTGGGCATCGGTGTTATGGCCTGTGACTCCTATAACGGATCCAAACGGATCCCGAAGCAATCGAACGCAATTCACCGCGCCACAAGCCAGAGCCTCTGGGCTAATGGACCAAGCCGCATTCTTCTTGGACTCGAAGAAAATCTCTTGGAACATCTTTATTTTATAGGGTAAAGTAACATTGAATCCCATCAAATGATGGTGTTCTCTGGCTAAGCTCAAAATCCCGGGATATTCAGGATACGCCAATAAGGCGTAGGGATACGAATATTGACGCTCTTGCATAAGACGCCCCATCAAAGCAGGCGAAGCGGAATGCCCCAAGGGCCATCCAAGAACTCCGTAACAATACTCCGAAGACATGAAGATTAGAAGATATTCCTAAGGATTAACGCTCAGGAGGTGGCGTCTGTTTTAGAGGCAAATCTCTTTGAATCAGTTTGTTGACTTAACTTTCGGCCCCAGGATTCCAAACCAAGGATCAACACCGCGCCAAAGGCCATCAAGGCGATGGCCAGGCCCCATTGGGAAGGGTTTCCTGTGATGGCTTCGAAATCTCCGGGAAGCAAGTTACGTTCGGTGAGGGGGTGACTTTCTCCATTGCGATCGGTATAGAAGGTGAGCGTCTCCTTCCAAGGCCAAACCTTGTTCAACGAACCCAACATAAATCCAGCCAGCAAAGAAACCGTGGTGAGATGATGCCGCTTGAGCAACCACGACAAAACATGCGAAAAAGACAGGAGACCAACGGCAGCCCCCATGATGAAGACTATGATAATCGGGATATTCATCTCATGCAGTGCTTGGAGAATAAAACGGTATTTGCCCATCAAGAGCAGAATAAAGGACCCGGAAATACCGGGAAGGATCATGGCACAGATGGCAATGGCACCGCTCACAAAAATGAACCACAACGCCTCCGGGGTCTGGGTGGGGGACATTACCGTAATGGCGTAGGCCACGATGCTCCCCACCACAAAGCCAATCCAGAAGCGAGGATTACGCAAATCCAAATCCCGACATACTCCGACGATGCTTGCCACAATAAGCCCGAGGAAAAAGGACCAGGTAGGCACAGGATGTAATTCCAGCAAATACAACATCAATTTGGACAAGACCAAAATGCTGGTGCCTATGCCTGAGAGCAGGAAAAGCAAGAAGGTACCGTTGATTTTATGCCAGGCCGCAGACCATTTCCTTTGGATGAACAACATCAGGAGCTCCGTATCGAAAGAACGCAGGGCGTTTATTAAGGTCTCGTAAATTCCGGATATGAATGCAATGGTCCCCCCGGAAACTCCCGGTACGACATCGGCAGCACCCATGGCCACCCCTTTGAGGTACAGAAAAAGATGTTGGATCATAGGCTCAAATCAACGGTCAGCCTAAAGAAAGCGTTTTAGCTGCCCAAGAACTGCCCAAAGGTATCGCTGCGCAAGCCCAGTCTCAATGTTTCGAGCGGAATGACTTCCGATGGGGCTATGTTGCCCAGGCTGACATCGGCCCCCTGCATTCGGATAAACCAGGTTTGTTGAGCCTTGTTGGGGGCCTCCCAAAGAATTTTCTCCGAAGGAATTTGGGTAAGGATTTCTTCGACCAACCCGGACCGTACTTCGCCGGTGCTGCGAAAGATGCCAACGTTGCCTGTTTCTCTTGCTTCGGCGATCACCAATTCGGATCCGGCACTTAATTCGGCCTTCATCATGGCGATCCAACGGTAGGGAGCGATGATTTTTTCGGCGTCCTTAGATCCTACCTCGGACAAGACGTTGAAGTCCCTACTAAAATCGGCGATATACTCGCATTTGCGTTCGTGGGGCATGTCCAATGAACCGTCCGAAATTTCTACGGTTTCCAATTTCAGGCTTTCAACAAGGCGCTTGAATGTGGTGACTTGTTGGCGGACTGCGTAAATCTCAAAGAGCGTTCCCCCCATATAACAACGAATGCCAGCATCTTGGTACAATTGGATTTTGTCCTTGAGTCGATGATTGAACAGGCCCGTGGACCATCCAAACTTAATCAAATCCGTGAAGGGTGTCGCATTCTCAAGAAAGGCCTCAGCCTCCATAAAGGAAAGACCTTTGTCCATGACCATCGTGAGCCCGACTGAACGGGGTTTGGCGGAGCGTGGTGGTAAATTCTCAAGAAGGCTCAGGGCAGGGTGGGTGGATGGAGCTTGGTCCATGATGCTGGAGTTGGCCTTAACGTAGAGCGCCGCCCTCTTTCAGGATGCTGAGCACAACGGGATTCTCATGCGCTTCGGGGCAGAAAGTCAACAAGTGATGGGCCTCGGAAGGGTCGATGGCAAGGGCCCATCGAAGACACGTTGCCGCCAATTCCACCAGTTCAGGCATATCGAAGGCATACAATAAGCCGGATAATTCGTAGAAATAGGCAGCCTCTTCTTGATGGGGTTCTTGGCCGTCTTGAATGCATTGCATGGCTTGCTCGAGGGAATCTTCCGCCAAGAATAAGGAAATCTTGAGAATACGGGCTTCCCAGAAGGTCTCGTCCAATCGAAGCGCTTCGTTAAGGGCAGATTCAGCATCCCGAAAGCAACCCAAGGCCATCAAGATGCGGGCTTTCTCGTACCAATACTCTTCGTGGTCCTCGGTAAGTTCAATGGCTTTGTTGATCAAAGCCAGAGCCGTAGGCCATTGCTCGAGGTAGGCTTTGCAGGTGGCCTGCCCAAACCAAGCATCTGACAACAAGGGGTCCACGCGGGATGCCTCCTCGTAGCGAAGCAGCGCTTCAGGGTAGCGATTCAATTTTTCGTAACATACTCCCAGTCCATTGATAAAAATGGAATGTTCGGGCTCTGCTTCGACCGCCAAGGTCATGCTCGCTAAGGCATCCTCAAATTTATCTAGGTTAATTAGGGTATTGGCCATGTTGAAATGGGCCATGGACAAGGAAGGCTGTATGATCAGAGCGTAATCAAAAGCAACAATCGCTTTTTCAAAAAGACCGGCTTGGTTAAGCAAGACTCCTTGGTTATACCAAGCGGAATCCGAATAGGGATTGGCAGAAATTTGCTTTTCAAAAAAAGCAATTCCTTCGTCCAAGAGTTCAAGCTGATGATAACAATAACACAAATCGTAGAGCAGATGCTCTTGATCGATTTGATCAAAACCAACACATTGTTGCAAGTGATCCAAAGCGGAACGGTAGCGGCCTGCATTGAGATAGACCATGCCAAACGCAAGGTTTACGGAGGGCATTTGTTCCTGATCGGCAAACTGTTCCGCCTTGCGCAGATGTTGAAGTGCTCGATTGGTTTGGTTTCGGTAATCGTACAGCGAAGAACGGGTCAGGTGAAGTTCCACCATGGAGGGATCTTGCTTAAGCGCTCTCTCCAACAATTCTTCGGCCAGCCGTATTTCCCCTTGCCCGATGAGCAATTGGGCTTTGCGGAGCATGAAACCCGAATGATCGGGCGATTGTTCCAATCCCTTGGCGAGGGCGATCTCCGCATGGGCCATGTTACCGCGGTCTTGGTAATAATCGAACAATTGTTCCAGCTCTTCTG
>VHBD01000079.1 GCA_016872125.1 Sphingomonadales bacterium | reverse complement strand
GCTCCTGCCCCCATCGGGCCCTATTCCCAGGCGGTTCGCCATGGGGATTTGTTGTACATCTCAGGGCAAATCGCCTTGGACCCTCAGACCGGCTCGTTGGTGGGCGAGAATGTCAAGGAAGAAACCCATCAAGTCATGCGCAACCTCGTCGCGATTCTGGAAGCAGGAGGGAGCAGCTTGGCCAAGGTCCTGAAAGCCTCCATTTTCTTGTCCAGCATGGACCACTTTGCGGCCATGAATGCGGTGTACGGAAGCTATTTCGGCGAAGGATCTGTGCCGGCCCGCGAGACCGTGGCCGTCCTGGGTCTGCCCCGCGGTGTCAACGTCGAAATTTCGATGATCGCCGCCCTCTAGGGGGCATTGTACTGCAATCTAGCGGACCGTTTGCCCCCGCCCACTAGCGGAGGTACACGGTAATGGCGCCGCCGTTGGGCGCAATCACCACCTGCACCTGTTCCTGGATCATGGTCGCCAGGGACAAGCCCACAAAATCAGCATGCACCGGGTAATGCTTGTGGGAGCGGTCCACCAAAACAGCGCATTGCAATTTGCGGGGAACCGTTTGCATAAAGGGCTTGAACGCCCAAAGCAAGGTCTTGCCCGAATGCGCCACATCATCCACCACCACCACCACCTCGTCTTTCCATAACATTGGATCTATCCCGGTAGTGATTTCATCGTGCACCGGGTTATCCTTGTTCATCCGAATATAATCCACCACCACCTCGAGTTCCGGGGCAATCACCGCCAATTCCGCTTGCAGTCGTTGGGCCAATTCCAGCCCACGGTTTTTGACCCCGGCCAACAAAATTCGCGTTTCGTCGAAGTTATCCTCTCTGATTTGCAGGGCAATACGGGTCAACTTGCGGGCCACCGCATCGCCGTCCAGCAGCAGGGTTTTGAGGGTCGAAGGCATGGGGTTCAAATTATTTAGGAAGTTTTACCGCTGAGGTCTCGGTATTTGTTACGACGCAAGGCCGATTCCCCTTTGCGCTGCCGCAGATTCTCTTCGTAATCCGCAAAATTACCCTCGAACCAATAAAACGTTCCGTCCCCTTCGTAGGCCAACATGTGCGTGCACACCCGATCCAAAAACCAGCGATCGTGCGATATGATGACCGCACAACCCGGGAAATTTTCGATGGCCTCTTCGAGAGCCCGCAACGTATTCACATCGATATCGTTGGTCGGTTCGTCCAAGAGAAGAACGTTCGCCCCCTGCTTGAGGGTCAGCGCCAAATGCGCACGGTTGCGCTCCCCGCCGGAGAGATCTTTAAGCTTTTTGTTTTGGTCAGAACCGGTAAAATTGAATTTGCTGAGGTAAGCCCGTGCATTCACTTGGCGACCATCCACCATCACGTATTCGGTTCCCCCGGAGATCAGATCAATCACCGTCTTGTCCGGAATCAAATCATCGTGGGATTGGTCCACATAGGCTAACTGCACCGTTTCCCCGATGCGAACGGTTCCGGTATCCGCTTTCTCTTGACCCACAATCATGCGGAACAACGTGGTTTTGCCCACCCCGTTGGGGCCGATGATGCCCACCACCCCGGCCGGTGGCAGACTAAACGTCAAATCCTTGACCAGCGTCCTCGCCCCAAAAGCCTTGCTCACCCCCTCAATCTCGATCACCGTATTGCCCAAACGGGGTCCGGACGGAATAAAGAGCTCCAAACGAGCTTCTTTCTCTTTGCTGTCCTCGTCCAACAATTTGTGGTAAGCCGTCAAACGGGCCTTGGACTTAGCGTGACGGGCTTTGGGCGCCATGCGTACCCAGTCCAATTCACGTTGCAGGGTTTTCTGTCTTTTGCTTTCGCTCTTTTCCTCTTGGGCCAGGCGCTTGGATTTTTGTTCCAACCATCCCGAATAATTGCCTTGGTAAGGAATGCCTTCGCCACGATCCAATTCCAGAATCCACCCGGCCACATTATCCAAGAAATAGCGATCATGGGTGACTGCAATAACGGTACCCTTATAACGACGCAAATGTTGTTCCAACCAATCAATGCTTTCAGCGTCCAGGTGGTTGGTAGGTTCGTCCAACAAAAGGATTTCAGGTTCCTGTAACAACAGACGACATAGAGCAACGCGGCGGCGTTCTCCCCCGCTCAGTCGGTCAATTAAGGCATCCGCCGGAGGGCATTGAAGGGCCTCCATGGCCATGTTCAAACGGGTATCAATATTCCAGGCATCGGAGGCATCCAGGGCCTCTTGGATTTCGGATTGGCGCTTGAGCAATGCATCAAAGTCCGCGTCTGGCTCCCCGAAGGCAGCCGATACCGCATCAAATTCCGCCAACAAGGCCATGGTTTCACCCACCCCTTCTTCGACGATTTGCCTAACCGTCTTGGTCGAGTCCAATTCCGGCTCCTGCGATAGGTAACCCACCTTGTAACCTGGGGAGAAGACCACTTCGCCTTGGTAGTTCTTGTCCAACCCGGCAATGATTTTGAGCAGGGTCGATTTACCCGCGCCGTTCAAACCGAGGACTCCGATTTTGGCCCCGAAAAAAAAAGAAAGGTAGATATCCTTGAGAATGATCTTGCCGGTGGGTAGCGTTTTGGTCACCCCGGCCATCGAAAAAATTACTTGGCGATCTGTCATGCCGCAAATATCGTTATCCTTGGGCTGCCGATATTTGTCCTTTGACAATTTTTGCTGTATGAATAAGCCCATTGAACCGTATCGTCCCACCTTGGATATTCAGTGCCTTATGCTGGGGATAGGCCTGCTCTGGAGCCTGATGATCCCTTCGGCTATGGCACAGCAACGCCAAGCAAAGCAAGCCAACCCGCTGATCCTGGCCAAAATCCCTGCCGAGCCCGGCACCAAGGTGGTCCTTGCCACGGTTCGCCTGCATCAATCCGATACCGTCGCGGTCGCGCAAACAGACAGCAACGGGGTGGTGCGTTTCGAGATGCCGGTCACCGCTTACCACGGTTTCTACCAAATGGTTTGGCCCGGCGGCCAAAATGCGGTGTTATGGGACGGCAAAGGTCTGGATTTTGAGGCACTGGGTCCTGATTCGGTCCTGATTCGTCGCGGTGCATCGTGGAAGATCTACCGCGATACCCGCAACGAACTGGTCCGTTTGCGCAATCAACTCCAATTACTGGACCAATTGACCGTCGAATTTCCACAAGCCAAGGCCATGTTGGACGGCGCCCAAAGCGAAATGCAACGCATCGAGACCGCGGAGGGCTTGCTTATACGGATGATTCAAGCTCCGGATTCGGATTTGGGCCTGCGCCTCTTGGGTTTGGAAGCCCCTTTCGTCGGTAATCGACCGGAACGTTTACGCCAAGAACTCAAGCCGGGGCGCTACCTGAACTTGATGGACCTCAGCGACACCGTTCACTTGTACCATAATGTGTTGCCCAAGATGGTTGTGGAATATTATCGGCTTTTTGAGCCTGATTCCGTGTATTCCGAAGAAATACAAGCCATGCGTTTTGTGGAATCCCTGATGAACCACCTCAAAAGCAGTCCCCGTTATGTGGTACCCGTGGCTGATTTCTTGCGCCTTGGTCTTCAGCAGATGCAACAACCCAAAGCCCTCCAATTGCTTTCCCAACTCTTGTCCGAGAACAATTCGTGCACCGATCCGGAATTGGAGCGCAAACTGAGGGACAACCTCCGGCACTACGCCCCCATCAGCCAAGGCGCCAAAGCCCCCCGTATGGATAGCCTGGTCAATGCGGCAGGACAGGTGGTTGGTTTGCAACCGACCGAAGGAATTTATGTGTTCTGGGCGGCTGATTGCGGGCATTGTCTGGAACAATTGCCCAAACTTTACCGTTGGTGGTCCTCCAAGCATCCCGATTGGGCGGTAACAACGATCTCCGTGGGGGGGTCTGCCCAGGATTGGGCCTCCACCATCGCCACCCTACCTGCCTGGACCCATTTGCAAGATCCCCTAGGCCGCCAAGGTCCTACCGTGGAAGCCTATGTGCTCTATGCGACGCCTCTCTTTGTCAAAGTGGACCGGGACGGACTTATCGTGGACGTGTTCCGCGCCGAAAGCTCCTTGGAATTGACCTATTGAGGGATTATTATATCCTCTTATTCTTTCAAATCCACAGAGGTAGTTTAAGTTTGCGGCATGAGCCACCTTGCACGACTGATTGAGAAATTAAGAGATCTCCTCAACAACCGCCCATCTCGCACTCGCAAATCCGGTGAGGGTGGCGATAGTACCCGACACCTTTCCAAAAGCGTCCTGTACCATCAACACGAAATCCGCCAATATGGGCTAAAAATTCCCGGGCTCTGCCATAGCCTCCAAGAATTACCGGATTTGGATAGCCGCTTCACTGAAACCGTAGCTCCCTTCCTCGAATTCGATCCAGCCAACCCTGCCTTCAGCAAGACCTTGACTGGAATTCGACCTGATATTGTTCATGCCTTCACTCACCATGACCTGCTCACCACCCATGCCAAACGGCATCAACTCCTTTATTACCGAGGTCAATTGGTGGTCATCAATGCCAAAGTTTCGAGACTTCCCATGGACAAGGACAAGGAACGTGTGGTGATCAATACCTTGGCAGGGCCCATTCGTCCATTCCTCAAGGACAACCAAGGCTACTTCTGCATAGAGACAAGCTCGGCCTTGCATTGCTTCGAAGATGTCAACCTGCATTTGCGCTACCTACTCAACCTGCAAGCCTACCAAACCATGTTGAAAGACATCGAGGTCTCCCTCCAAGAAGAGCAAAACAAGGATATCGTTCTCTAAGCCTTGGCTTAGATTAGGCGCTTGATAATCCGCCAATACCTGCGTGGTTTAGCACCGAAGCCTGCATAAAATCGTTGCAGACCATGGATTTCGGAGCCCTCCATGTCCAGAAATGCATAAGTGACTTTACCATCGGCACAACATTGTAGGCGGGCCCATCCCAAGACCGCATGCACCAAATGCATAGCCGCCCGGTCGGTTCGGCCTTGGGAGTTATCCCAAGCAAACTGATAAACCAGCGCATCGCCGGAATGCCATAACACAGCAGCCGCCAGAAAGGTATCGCTTCGTCGGAGCACAAACAAGGTCCCCCGTCCATTCGATAACATCGTTCGAATAAGTTCTTTGGCTTGTTGGATATGGACCCGGCCCCACCCCGCTTTGTTTTGCAGCCCCAAGTCCAGGGCAGGTTCCAAACCCGGCTGTTCCAAGGCTTGATCCCAGGAGGTAAGGGCCAAGAATTCCGCATCCAAGGGATTTCGTAAATAACGGCGATGATGATCGCTGTAATTCTTCCATTGATTCTCGGCGCTAGATTCCACGGGGATGATATAAGAAGGTTTGGCCGTCCATAACCATCGTGGGCTGGGAAGCAAGGCTTTCAACAAGGGTGGCATATCGTGGCAATCCAGCTGCCAATCCACCCATTGGTAGCGACGATCCAAAGCCTTGAGCAAAGAGACATAAACCTGAACGCTGGCCAACCCCTGATCGTCTGAAGGACGAACTTGTCCCTCATTGAATGCAACCCTCATGATTTGGTAATGCTGGACCATCAAGGGTTGTCGAAGAAGGCGAGTCCATGGCGCCAAACCTCCGGGGATGGGCAAGGCCCATTCCTGATTGGGGGAGAGCAGCAACGCCCATTGCCCGCCCAGACGATGATCCAAATAGGCAAGGCAATGGTACACCGATGCCGTGGAGGGTAGGGATTGATCCCAGGTTGCCCGCTCTGATTGGCTCAGGGGATGAACCGTCCACTTTCCGTCCAAAAGCGTCTCCCCAGTAGCCGATCCCAAAGGAGCGGCATCCACTCGATCCAAGCCCAATACTCGTTCGTAACATTTTTGATAAAAATCTAGCCACTGGTCCATGCCTTGCGATCCGTCTGCGCCCGATTCCCCTGTTGAATTATGCCATAACAAGGTGAAATAGCCTCCGTACTGCTCCCAGGCCTTCAGCAGTGGCTGAACCTTCGCCCAGGCCTGTTCGGGATCCAAACGCAAATGATGCTTCAAGGTGGCATCCATGACGGTCAACGGAAAAAGACGCAACGGAAGCTCTTGCTCTTGGACCAAATCATAGCACCCAAAGGGGTGCAGAGTCCCGGCCTTGAAACCGGGTCTTTCGGCGTAACCCATGCTGTATTCCGATTGAATGCCTATGGTGTGCAGACGTTGGACTTGGGTCGGCCAGTTCAGCACCAAATAATGTTGCCGAGAGGCAGATATTGGACCTGCCAAGTCCTCCAAAGTCTTATACTCCTTCGTGGCCAACGACGCATTCGCGTTGGAACGCAGGGAGGGATGCCAACCAATTTGGGCCTCTGTATCCCGAAGAAATCGTATAACACGATGCAAATAAGGGCTTTGCGGCGAATGACCTTGATCCAACCCGCCGTAATCCGCCATGAGCAAAAAATAAAGTGGACGCTTGCACCAGGGCGATGCATTCTCCCAGCGACGGTGCATATCCTGCAAGGTAGCATAGCGATCATAGGGATCATATGCGAGACCCAATAGAACGCGTAGGCGCAGCAATACCTCTTGCCAACGTCCTTGGAGGATGTCCCTGCACCATCCCCCGAGTTGTCGATGCAACGGTTTACCCAAGTAACTGTAACACAAATCAACATCAATCGTAGGCTGCACCGTTCGGGCCGGCTGGGGGACGTGGTAACCCTCGAAGTTGCGGGATAACCATTGCCCCAACTGCTGTACATAGCCATCCACCAAGGGAAATTCCAAGAACCCTTCTTGGGCCAACCAAGAGGCGGAGGCCGGAAATCGCCCCAGGCTATCCCGTTCCGTTCGTTGGTATTCCTCGTAGCGGCTCAATAGCCAGAAAATCCCAGCCAAGGGATCATGCCCCAACTCATGTTCCGTAGGAAACATCGCCGGCAAAGAAAGACCCTGCACCTCCACGCGGCGAAGGCTGCCGGTCCAAGGTGCGCCGGGTTGGTTATTCGCATAGGGTCGAATCCCCTTTTCGTGCAGTAAGCCCTCAGCGGCGAGGAACAGAGCCCCGTCGTGGGCTTCACGGACCCCGTAGTGCATCTCCC
>VHBD01000078.1 GCA_016872125.1 Sphingomonadales bacterium | reverse complement strand
GTCCATTTTGACCACCGAAATCTACACCCATCTCAGCCGTGAGTATTTGCGGGAAGTGGTCCAGCGATATCACCCCATGTCGGGGCTCAAACGCCGTAATTCTTCTTGAAGCGCTTGGATTTTGTCTAGAGCGTCTTGTTCCTTCTTATGTTCCAGGGCCAGAACCTGAGGCGGGGCTTTGGACGCAAAGGAAGGGTTTAGGAGTTTTGCCCGAACGGATTGCAAGAATTTTTCTTGATAATCCAAATCTTTTTGGATTTGTTCCAAGGCTTGCCCTTTGTTCAGTTCCACGCCGGGATCGATCATGACTTTGCGTGTCCCACACATCAATGCCGAAAGTTGATCCATGCCCATGGAGACGGTTGGGCCGTAAACCAAGTTTACGGCGGTTAATCGGTGCAGGATGGGTTCGAAATGCTGTAGGAATTCAAGACCCGCTTCGGGGTAGAGGGTCATGGGGTGTCGGGCACCCAATTGGTTTAGGCCTTTGAAATGCCGCAAGGCGACCACCAAATCTAAGGCCAAATGGGCCTGATCCAAATACGCTTGATCCACTTGGCTTAACTTAGGATAGGGGGATAGGCAGAGAAATTCTCGGTCCAAGGCTTTTTGTGCGGGATTACGTAGGGGTTGAATTCGTTCAAAGAGTTCTTCGGTCACAAAGGGCATGATCGGGTGCAGCAAAGCCAGCAAATCCCTGAGGAACTCAGCACTTTGTTGCAAGACCGACCAGGCCATGATCTGTCCGGGTTGAGGTTTGATCATCTCCAAAAACCAGGAACAATAGTCGTCCCATATGAGCTTATAAATTAGACGAATAACCTCCGAAAGTTTGTACTGCGCGTAGGCCTGTTCCAAATCTTTCTGTGTTGCGGCTAAGCGCTGTCCGAACCATCGTATGGCCTCTGCTTGTTCAGTCCCGGTATCTTGGGAGGAAGGACCTTGCTCGTACCAAGTCATTAAAAGGCGGTGTGCATTCCATAATTTGTTAGCAAAATGTCGCCCCTGTTCCAGTTGGCATTCATCAAACAACAAGTCATTGCCGGCAGGTGAGGAGAAAAGTAACCCCATGCGCAGCGAGTCGGCCCCGTATTGGGCAAGCAAGTCGAGGGGGTCCGGTGAATTGCCCAGGGACTTGGACATTTTACGTCCTTGTTTGTCGCGGACAATACCGGTGAGGTACACATCTTTGAAGGGGATCTTTCCGTGAAAGCGTTGGCCGGCCATGATCATCCGGGCCACCCAGAAAAACAAGATATCCGGGCCTGTGACCAGCACCGAGGTCGGATAATAATATGCCAAGTCTCGGTTGGGCTCCAGTTGTTGATTGTGTTGGCGGATAAAATCCGGATCAAAAACAGAAAGTGGCCACAGCCAGGAGGAAAACCAAGTATCCAACACGTCTTCATCTTGGCTAAGGTCCTCTGCTCGCCATTTTCCTTGGGTTAATTCGGCGGCTTGATAAACGTCTTCGGCCACCCAGGTTTGTCCGTCAGGGGAGTACCAGGCAGGAATGCGTTGTCCCCACCACAATTGCCTGGAAATGCACCAATCTCGGCAATTCTCCATCCAGTGCCGGTAGGTGGACAAAAATTTATCCGGAAAGAGACTCACCTCTCCTTGAACAACCGCTTGCAGGGCCGGTTCGGCCAATTCTTGCATTTTGACAAACCACTGCAGGCTTAATTTGGGTTCGACCACAGCATTGGTGCGCTCGCTATGACCGACCGAAGAGGTATAGGGTTCGCAACGAACCAAAGCGCCTTCCACTTCGAGCAGGGGAATGATCTGCCGCCTGGCTTCAAAGCGATCCAAGCCCACCAGGATTTGGGCTTTGGGGTTAAGCCTACCTTGTTCGTCGAGCATATCGATCACCTCAAGACCGTGTTGGAGTCCCAAAGCATAATCGTTGGGATCATGGGCCGGTGTCACCTTGAGGCAGCCGGTCCCGAATTCCATGTCCACATAGGGGTCTGCAATCACTGGAATTGCTTTGCCTATTAGAGGAATAAGGGCTTTACGGCCGATCAGGTGTTGGTAGCGAGCGTCCTCAGGGTGTACGCAGATGGCGGAGTCGGCCATGATGGTCTCCGGGCGAACGGTGGCTATGGTGACAAATTCATCCGAGTTTTCGACGCGGTAACGAATATGGATCAGTTGGCCCTGGACCTCCTTGAAAATCACTTCGTCGTCTGCCAGCGCAGTTTGTCCGGCGGGGTCCCAATTGACCATACGAACGCCGCGATAAACCAAGCCATCCCTGTAGAGTTTCACAAAGGCGTCTACCACCGCACGGCTTAGAGCGGGATCCATCGTAAAGGCCTCTCTTGACCAATCCAAGGATGCACCTAATTTGCGCAATTGGGACAAAATAATACCACCGTATTTTTCTTTCCACGCCCAGGCATGCTGCAGGAATTCTTCACGGCTCAAGTCAGATTTGGTAATGCCTTGCTCCTTAAGCATCTGTACAACCTTGGCTTCGGTGGCAATGGAAGCATGGTCTGTACCCGGCACCCAGCACGCGTTGTAACCTTCCATCCTGGCCTTGCGGATCAGCAGGTCCTGAATCGTGTTGTTGAGCATATGCCCCAAGTGCAGAACCCCGGTGACATTGGGCGGGGGTATGACCACGGTATAGGCTTGGCGTTCATCGGGTTGGCTGTTGAAGCATCCTGCCTCCATCCAGCGTTCGTACCAGCGGTCCTCCAGGCCCTGGGGTTGGTATTGTTTGGGACTATCCATGATTAAAGAGCAAGCAAATCTACCTTGAATTTGCGGTAAAGGGTGTTTTTGTGCAACTTTGCAGAGATGCGAGTTCGATGGATTTTGATGGGGATCGGTTTGCCCATCTGGTTGATGCTGGTTTGGTGCTCCAATCCAGGGCTGGAAACACCCCGCGACCTTGAGGCAGATCGGCAGCAAGGACAGTTATTTCGCAATATTGCAGGGGACTCGGTGGGGTATGTGGGCAAAGAAATTTGCCGTTCATGCCATGCCGAGCTCTATGATTCCTATATGGAAACGGGCATGGGTCGATCTTGGGGGGCTTCCCCCGAACATTCCAAAGCCACTTGGAACGGGGTCTCCACGGTGGTCTATGACAAGCATCTTGATATGCATTACCAATCCATACGAACCGTCGACGGAATCTACATCCTGGAATTTCGCTTGGACGAAAAGGGAGATACGGTCCATCGTCGTCAAGAAAAAGTGGACATGGTGGTGGGCTCAGGTCAACACACCAATTCCCATATCATGTTACGAAACGGCAAGATGTGCCAAATGCCCATGACTTATTATACCCAAGAAGGTCGATGGGACTTGCCCCCGGGTTTCGAAAACGGTAACAATTCCCGTTTTGCTCGCCCAATAGAGGCGGAATGCATCAATTGCCATAATGCGCATCCTGAACAAAATCCAGGAGGGGCAAATCATTATTATACGGTTCCTCAGGGCATTGATTGCGAAAGATGCCATGGACCCGGGGCATTGCATGTCCGCGAGAAGCAAGCGGGTAAGATCATCGATACCTCCAAAGGTCCTGATTATTCCATCGTTAACCCCCGGCGATTAAGCCATTCGCTTCAGAATGATTTGTGCAAGCGCTGTCATTTGCAAGGCAATGCGGTGCTCAAGGAAGGGCGTTCTTTCACGGACTTTAAGCCGGGCATGGTCCTTAGCGATGTGTTCTCCGTGTTCTTGCCGCGGCATCAAAACCATGAAGATTATTTCATCATGGCATCGCATCCGGACCGCCTTGCCCAGTCTCCTTGCCTGAAGCAGCAGCCCTTGGCCATGCGTTGCATTTCGTGCCACAACCCCCATCGATCGGTGCTCAAAACAGCAGCGCTACAGTACAACAAGGAATGTTACAATTGCCATGGCGGATCCACAAGCGAGAAGACCGCCTGTACCGCTCCATCCAGTCAGCGAGCCGCCAAACAGAACAATTGTGTGGCCTGCCATATGCCCAAATCGGGGTCCTCGGACATCCCTCATGTGCGCATTACGGATCACAAAATTCAAATCCCGAGTGCCAAAGGTAATTTTCAGTCCCTTCCTCCTAAAGGGGCTTTGTTAGGGCTGGCTTCTTTGAACGAAGAGAAACCGAGCGCCTTGACCATGGCCCAGGCCTGGCTTCAGTACTTGGAGCGTTTTGAAGGGGAGCGAGAGGGCCTGGACTCTGCTTCGGCATGGTTGAACAAGGTTCCTCGTGGCGGTCGGAATGCCGCATGGATGGATGCCATGGTTCATTTGTTTTATTTGAAACAGAGCCCCAACGATTTGGAGCCTTTGATGAGGGATCATGCGAAGCACCTGGCACCGGCCAGTTGTTCGGCATGGACGGCTTATCGAATTGCAGAGCTATTATCCATGCGGAATGATCACGCCGTCGCTGCAGCTTACTTGGCGCAAGCGGTTCGTTTGCTACCACTATCCTCGGATTTCCAACTTAAAATGGCGCTCAACGATTACCGCTTGGCACGTAGGCAATCCGCGGTTCAGCGCTTGGAAGAGCTGATTAACCAAGACCCCACCTATGTTCCGGCTTATGCCAATTTAGGCTATTTGTATCTGATGCAGAATCAAGCCGCGAAAGCTGATCTGTGTTACGATAAGGCCCTTCGACTTGACCCTGATCATCCGCAGACCTTGCTTAATGCAGCGGGTTTGCAGTTGCATTTGAAGAACGGCCTAGAAGCGGATCGCATTCTAGTTCGGTTTTTGAAGCGTTATCCAGGGGATGCCCGGGCTTTGGCTTTACGTAATCAAATTCGCCAAAGCCGATGAAATCAAGAATTCGATTCCTTTCTATAGGGGTCTTAGGGCTTGCGACCTTGGGGATCGTAGTAGATTTGTTATGGCCACGGACTTTGCCTTCCATGTCAGAACAGCGCTCCTCAAAATGGTCAGACCTGTGGGCGGAATTGCATCAAAGGGAACCTTCCTGGAAACAATGGTCGTACAGGGCAGATCTGTATCGTAAGGTTATGGTAATGAGTTCCTTGAAGCCGGGTCATTACCCCTTCGAAAGCCCTGTTTCCACTTTGACCTGGCTTAGAACCTTGAATACTGGTCGGCAGACCCCTGTTCGGTTGGTTTTGGGAAAGTTCAGGACTAAGGCACAGTTTGCTTCTTTTTTGTCAAGAAAACTTCGTTCAGATTCAACACAGTGGATTCAAATGCTTATAGATTCGTTTCGATACGATTCCGTATCCATGGGGCCTGAATTGCAAATGGCTTTGTACTTACCCAATTCCTACGAGTTGTATTGGACTGTGGAACCCAAGGCCTTTCAGAGCAGAATGCTCAAGGAGTTCAAAGTGTTCTGGACTCCAAGGCGCATGGCCCAAGCTGATCGTGTGGGTCTTCATCCCTTTGAAGTGATTACACTTGCCTCCATTATCGAAGAGGAGACTCAACACAAGCCGGAACGTCCGGTTGTTGCAGGGGTCTACCTCAATCGTCTTCGAATGGGCATGCCCTTGCAAGCTGATCCTACGCTCAAGTTTGCGGCAGAAGATTTTGTCTTGCGAAGAATAGGGAAGAATCAAATCGCGATTTCCTCACCGTACAACACTTACAAGGTCAAAGGCCTTCCTCCCGGACCGATTTGCACTCCTTCGGCAGATGCCATTGACGCTGTTTTACGGGGCCAAACGCATTCTTTCTTGTATTTCTGCGCAGATCCAACCCAACCCGGCACGCATCGATTTGCAGCCACCTGGTCGCAGCATCAACAGAACGCCATGGTTTACCATCGATGGCTAAATCGTCGTGGAATCCGCTAAGGGGGTGATGGGCTAAAGCAGAATACTCTTCGGCCATCAAGGCATCAGGTGGTGAGAGAGTAGTACCACTTGCTTAAAATGACGTTTATGATGTACCTTTGACGCCCCTGCCCAGGTGGTGAAATTGGTAGACACGCTACTTTGAGGGGGTAGTGGGAGTAATCCTGTGCTGGTTCGAGTCCAGTCCTGGGCACCAAAGCAAGCCTGACCCTTCGGTCAGGCTTTTGTTTTGGATATCCAAGGATCTTTATCGACGAATGAGCAAAGGAAGAGGCTTAAGGAGGGCCGATTCGTAACCCTGGACTTGATGAGCGGGCATGAGGTGATAAAAGCCGGACGGCATACCGCTGAGGTTAATGCGCGCGCGATTTTCGTCTTCAAGGATTAGATCGGCGGTGAATTTTCTTCCTGTCGCATCACGAATTTCCCATTCCTTTGGCAAGGCTTGTTCGTTCAGCCCTAGGATAAAGGCATGGTCCTGGGCAGGGTTGGGAAAAATATTCCACGAAGTTGCGCGATCATCGATTTCATAAAACCCGACACTGGGTTGATAGGTTACATTGATTCGCAAGGTGTCGTTCCCTGCAAACATATCGCCACTCATGTTGACCCAATAACTCAAGGTGCCTGATCGCAGGGTGCCTGATGCCATGGGCGTACTAAACTGGTGGGTTAACGAATCTCCGGAGAAGATGGAAGAGGCAGGGACTTGATGAAGGACCGCAGGTTCAACCGAAAATTTGTATCCGAGCTGGATGGGTTGGTTGTTAACGTTGCTCCCCATGTTCTGCACCCTCACCTGCACCGGTGTTGGTGTACGCAGGAGGCTGTTTGCAGTAGGAGAAAGAATTCGCTGAGCAGAGACATCTTCGAAATTGGCCCAGCTCACCGACACCCCTAGGAAATAATCCTCCGTAAATCGGAATCGGCAGGGGGCCCAGGTTCCGCCCAAGTATTCGTACGATCGGTTGGAAATGGGTGGGGTTGCATCACGGGCTAAGGCTACAGAACCACCCGGAGGCATTACCCATAACACATAAAATCCACCGTTGGGTATGTTGATGGCGGAGCCTGCCGTTGGAATCAGGCTGTTGGCACCGACCACATAGGACGAGGGAGAGGCATATACCGAGTCCAGCATGGTCCCTGGACTCCCATTCGGGCCATCATCATCAAAAATTTTCAGATAACAACCGTTGGCCATTGGATCGGAAGTAATCATCAAACGGTACCCGTTGATCCGGCATGGGTAGAAGGCCGGCCTCATGTAAT
>VHBD01000077.1 GCA_016872125.1 Sphingomonadales bacterium | reverse complement strand
GACTCGAACCCGCGACCCCATGCGTGACAGGCATGTATTCTAACCAACTGAACTACCGAACCGAGTTAAGCAACGCTTAACGCGACGCAAATATAAGGAATGAGGGCGGATATGATACCTTTGCGGCGCCTATATGGATTATAAACCCCCTCTATGAATTCCCAGCCGGAAACAGCCCTTCGCAACATCGCTATCATCGCCCACGTTGACCACGGCAAAACCACCATGGTGGACAAAATCATGCAATTCACCCGTCTTTTCAAGCCTCATCAAGAGGTAGGGGAGCTGATTTTGGACAATAACGACCTGGAGAGGGAGCGGGGCATTACGATATTCTCCAAGAACGTCTCGGTCGAATACCAAGGCGTCAAAATCAACATCATCGATACCCCGGGTCACTCGGATTTCGGTGGGGAGGTGGAGCGTGTCCTCAAAATGGCTGATGGGGTGCTCTTGTTGGTGGATGCCTTCGAAGGGCCCATGCCCCAGACCCGATTTGTGTTGAGCAAGGCCTTGGAGCTGGGCCTGCACCCCATCGTCGTCATCAACAAGGTGGACAAGGAAAATTGCCGCCCGGACGAGGTGCACGATGCTGTTTTTGAATTGTTCTTCAACTTGGGGGCCAACGAACAGCAGCTGGATTTCCCAACCGTGTACGGTTCCTCCAAACAAGGGTGGATGGGCAACGATTGGAAAGCCGTGGGCAAGGACTTTGCGCCACTAATGGACGCCATTTTGGCCCATGTACCTGCGCCCATTCCCAACTCGGGGACTCTGCAAATGCAAATTACCTCCTTGGATTATTCCTCCTTCGTGGGACGAATTGCGATAGGCCGTGTGCACCGTGGCGCCATACGCGAGGGTCAGCCCTTGGTTCTGCTGGCCGGCGATGGTTCTGCCAAGCGGGGCAAGGTCAAAGAATTGTTCGTCTTCGAGGGATTGGGCAGGCGCAAAGTGGAATCGGTCCAAGCCGGTGACCTCTGTGCGGTGGTGGGTCTGGAGGATTTTCAAATCGGGGATACCCTCTGCGATGTTGATGCGCCTGAGCCGCTACCCTTGATCAAAGTGGACGAGCCAACGCTGAGCATGATGTTCACCATCAACAATTCCCCGTTCTTCGGGCAAGAAGGCAAAATGGTGACGTCCAGGCACCTGAGAGATCGCCTCTTCAAAGAGACCGAGAAGAACCTGGCCCTGAGGGTGGAGGATACGGATTCCCCGGATTCCTATTTGGTGTACGGTCGTGGCATTTTGCATTTGTCCATCTTGATCGAAACCATGCGCCGCGAAGGGTACGAATTGCAGGTGGGCCAGCCCACTGTGGTGATTCGGCATATCGAAGGGGTGAAGCATGAGCCTTTTGAGCAATTGGTCGTGGATGTTCCGGAAGAGTTTTCGGGTAAAATCATCGAACTGGTGACCATGCGCAGGGGGGAGATGATGGTGATGGAGCCTAAAGGGGATTGGATTCATTTGGAATTTGATATGCCGGCAAGAGCCTTGATGGGTCTTCGCTCTCAGATGTTGACCATGTCCCAGGGGGAGGCGATTTCGGCCCATCGTTTCATGGAATTCAGGCCTTGGAAAGGAAACATACCTGGTCGCATCAACGGTTCCTTGGTTTCGATGGAAACCGGGTTGGCGACGGCCTACAGTTTGGACAAATTGCAGGATCGTGGGGTGTTTTTTGTCGAATCCGGGGAGAACATCTACGAAGGCATGGTCATCGGCGAGCATATCCGCCCCGGGGATTTGGTGGTGAACGTTATCAAAGGCAAGCAGTTGACCAATATGCGGGCTGCCGGCAAAGATGACAATGCTAGAATTGCTCCTCCAAAGCGTTTTTCGCTCGAAGAGGCGATGGAGTATATCCAAGAAGACGAATGGATCGAAGTGACCCCCAAATCCATGCGCATGCGCAAAATTTTCTTGAAGGAATCCGACAGAAAGCGTAAAGGGTAAGTTCTTTGTAGCGGCTTAGGGGCGCACGGCTCCTCTGGCCAAGGCAAGATCCAGGGCCCAGGCCAATTGCTCTTCCTGGTTCATGTCGCTGTTGTCCAGGTCAACGGCATCATCGGCGCGTCGCAAGGGTGCAAAGTCACGATTGGAGTCCATGGTATCTCGTTCGCGCAGGTTGGTAAGGACTTCATCCAGGGTCCATTGCAGTTCACCGGCCTTGCGGAGTTCGGCCAAACGCCTAGCCGCTCGAATTTCGGGTCGTGATTGCATAAAAATTTTGAGTTCGGCCTCGGGAAACACATAGGTTCCGATATCCCGGCCGTCCATGGTTAACCCTGCCCGGGTTGAGAATGCTCGTTGCCGTTCCACCATGGCAATGCGTACCGAATGCAAGGCCGAAACGGGGCTAACCATGCTATTGACCTCCATTGAGCGCAGTGCGAGTCCCGGCTCTTGGCCGTTGAGGGTCAGAACAGTGGATCCATCCTTGGCCACGAAGTCCAAGACGATCTTGTCCAAAGCCGCCTGCAGGGATGGGCCTTCTTCCGCTGCAAGGCGATGCTCCAACAAATACCAGGTCACGGCGCGGTACATGGCACCGGAATCGATGTACCGGTAGCCCAAGGCAGAGGCCAAATCTTTGGCAAGGGTACTCTTGCCGCAGGAGGCATAACCGTCCACGGCAATGGTCAAGGCTTTCACCCTGCAATAATAACGTACCTTTGCGCCCACATGAATTCAACCGTACCGGGCTTTGCCGACCTGGGTCTAGTTCCGGGGCTGTTGCTCGGAGTACAAGACCTCGGCTTCGAAAGCCCCACGCCCATACAGGCTCAGACCATCCCTCTTCTACTTTCAGGCGATCACGACTTGTTCGGGCTTGCCCAGACCGGATCTGGCAAAACGGCTGCATTCGGTTTGCCATTGTTGCAACATTTGGACCCGCAGGCCAAAGGCATCCAAGCCTTGGTCCTTAGCCCAACCCGGGAGCTCTGCGTGCAGATTGCCTCGGATTTGCATAAATTCTCGTCCCGCATGTCCGGTATTCAAATCCTTGCCGTTTACGGCGGAGCCGGTATCCATACCCAGATCAGCAAACTTCGTTCCGGGGTGCAAGTGGTTGTGGCGACCCCTGGGCGCTTGATGGACTTGATGGAACGCAAGGCCTTGGATCTCGCCACGGTCAAGACGCTTGTCTTGGATGAAGCGGATGAAATGCTGGACATGGGATTCCGCGATGACCTGGATTATATCATGACCCATGCTGCAGGTCGTTGCCGTACCTGGTTATTCTCGGCCACCATGCCCGCCGAAATCAAGAAAATGGCAGACCGCTTCTTGCAGAACGCGCAGACCCTGCGCAGCGATGCCGGTACAGCACCTCCCGCCAGGTTGGAGCATTGGTTTTACCAGGTTCCTTTCTCGCGCAAATACGAAGCCCTCAAGCGCCTGATTGACGCCCATCCGGAAATGTACGGGATTGTCTTCACCCGTACCAAAGCCGAGGCTCAAGAATTGACCGAGAAATTGATTCGGGAAGGCTACGACCTCGAGGCATTGCACGGGGATTTGTCCCAGGTGCAGCGCGACAAGGTGATGGCCCGCTTCCGTGAGCGATCCTTGCAATTGATGGTGGCCACCGATGTAGCCGCCCGTGGGATTGACGTAAGGGATATAACCCACGTTGTGCATTATTCCATTCCCGATGATACCGAGGTGTACACGCATCGTAGCGGACGTACGGCCAGAGCTGGCAAGGCAGGGGTTTCCATGGTGATTCTCGGCCCCAAGGACATGATGCGACTTCGCCAAATGGAGAAGCAACTCAAATTCAAATTCCAGCAGGGGACCGTGCCTTCGGGTTCTCAAATTGCCGAGACTAAGCTTCGGCATTTTTTTGACAAAATTGCCAAGGCGGATCCCAAGCTGGATCGAATCGGCGCCTTGTTGCAGGACTTGCAGCCCATGCTGGACGGCCTGGATCGCGATGCCCTGATTCAAAAGCTTGTATGGTTGGAATTTGAACGCCTCTTTCATTACTATTCCTTGCAAAACGACGCCGAGATGCAATCGAATGCCTTGTCTTCAGCAAGCGCCAGCAACAACGGCGACCGGCCCCGACGAGAATACGCCGAAGATTTACCCGGGATACAAATTAACCTGGGCATCAAGGACGGCTTCTACAAAGCAAGTATGCTGCAATTTCTGCTCGATCATTCCGGATTGCAGAAAGCAGATTTGGGCAAAATTATTTTGGGTGATGCATGGACTTCCATTGAAGGTGAACAGGCTTCGTTGGATCAGCTCAAGTCTTCATTTGACGGTGCCCGCTTTCGAGGTAGGGGCTTGAAGGTTACCGCCAAACAAGCAGGTCGAGGTGGGGATAAACCAGCCTACGCGGGACCTCGTCGGGGTTCCCAAGGCCGACCCCCCTTTCAACGAAACCATAATCGTTAACGTTAAATTAATTTGCTGATAGTCATTGTCATAATGAACAATTGAAAAAAGCAAATTTTCGACCCCCAAAAAATTCACATCGACATCCCCAAAAATTGAGTCAGATATTCAGGGGTTTACGATTTTGATGCATTTTTTTTAGAGAACCTGTTTTGATTTGGCGACTTCCATGTTGAAATTCGTATGAGATTTGCAACCCCAAGACAGACCGCACGTGGAGCCCAGCCAACAACCTCATTCATCTTCCAATCCTCTTGACAAAGACCAGGCATGGTTGCAGTGCTTGAGCATCATCAAGGACAATATCAGTCTTCAGAGTTTCAAAACTTGGTTCGAGCCTATTCTTCCTAGCAAAATGTTGGGCGATGTGCTGACCATCCAGGTTCCCAGCCAGTTTTTCTACGAATGGCTGGAAGAGCATTACGTGAATCTTCTGCACAAGACCATCAAACGGGTCCTGGGGCACAGCGGTCGTTTGGAATACTCGGTGGTGATGGAACACCATCAAGGCGAAGCCCGACCCTACACTATACAAATGCCCGGTGGGTCCGGGAAGCAAAGCGGGCCCGAAGTCCAAATGCCCGTGAACATCGGACAGTCCATCAAGAATCCTTTTGTCATCCCCGGCCTCAAAAAAGTGCAGGTGGATTCACAACTGAATGCGCGTTATCGTTTCGATTCCTTTGTAGAGGGTGACTGCAACCGCCTTGCAAGGTCTGCAGGTCTCGCAGTGGCTTCCAAACCAGGGGCCACTTCCTTCAATCCCTTGATGTTGTACGGTGGAACAGGTCTTGGCAAATCCCACTTGGCCCAGGCCATCGGTAACCAGGTTCGTCAATTGTACCCGAACAAAACGGTGCTTTACGTCAGCTCCGAGAAGTTTACCCAGCAATTTGTGGATGCCCTCAAAAGTCATTCGGCCAATGATTTCGTCCATTTCTACCAAATGATGGATGTCTTGATCTTGGATGATGTGCACAACCTCGCCAACAAAGAGAAAACCCAGGATGTCTTCTTTCATATTTTCAACCATCTCCACCAGAACGGTAAGCAATTAATCCTCACCAGCGATAGGCCCCCCAAAGATCTACGCGGTTTGGAGGATCGTTTGCTCTCCCGTTTCAAATGGGGACTCTCTGCCGACCTACAGATGCCGGATTTCGAAACCCGGTTGGCCATTCTGCAGAGCAAAATGTATGCGGACGGTATTGAATTACCTGCCGAGGTGGTGGAGTTCATCGCCCATAACATTCATTCTAATGTCCGGGAGCTGGAAGGCGCGTTGACTTCGCTTATAGCCTACACTACGTTGAGCAATCGTCAAGCAGATTTAGAGCTGGCCCGTACTGTAATCAAGAATTTCACCAGGCATACCCAGACGGAGGTTTCCATCGATTCCATCCAGACCATGGTCTGTGAATATTTTGATCTGCCTGTCGATCTATTGCGGGCAACAACACGCAAACGGGAAGTGGTACAGGCCAGGCAAATCTCCATGTACTTCGCCAAGAAACTCACCAAATACAGCCTCAAGGCGATTGGGGATTATTTCGGCGGCAGGGACCATTCCACCGTAATCCATTCGTGCCAGACGGTAGAAGATCTGATGGAAACGGATCGCCGGTTCAAAGGGTTTGTGGACGATATCCTCAAGAAAATCAAAACCACTACCGTTTAATTTTACGGGGTTATGGAACCCAAAGCAGCAACCCTGGCCAGGGGAACCCGAGATTTCGGACCTGCCCAGATGCGGCGTAGGCACTATGTTTTCGGAATCATTACCGAGGCCTTCCGTCGATACGGCTACGGGCCTTTGGAAACGCCTGCCATGGAGCAATTGGTGACTCTCACCGGGAAATACGGCGACGAAGGCGATAAACTGATTTTTCATGTTCTGAACTCAGGCAATTTTGCCGAAGGAATCGAAGAAGGGGTATGGATGCACCAAAGGTCCAATCCCAAAGGCCTGGTCCCCTTAATTGCCGAAAAGGCCTTGCGTTACGATCTCACGGTGCCCTTGGCTCGCTTTGTGGCGATGAACCATTCCAAAATCGCTTGGCCTTTTAAGCGTTATCAAATTCAACCTGTTTGGCGGGCTGATCGTCCTCAGAAAGGCCGATTCAGAGAATTTGTGCAATGCGATGCTGACATCGTGGGACATGAGATTTCCACCTTTCATCGTGCCGAATTGCTTCGGATCTATCAAGAAGTTTTGGAAGCTTTGGGCTTTCATTCTTTTGCGGTCAAGGTCAACGATCGTCGATTGCTGGCCTTGTTAGCTGCCTATGGTGGAATCTCGGGTCGCTGGGCAGAATTGGGGATTCTACTGGACAAACTGGACAAACAAGGTTGGGACAAAGTAGGACCGGAGCTCGTCCTATTGGGCATGCGCTCCGATGCTGTAGAACATCTGCAGTCGGCGTTGCCAGCTTCGAGCAGGGATGGTTCCGTGATGTCTTGGGAAACTTACCTCAATACGGTATCCCGGTGGATGCAGGACCCGAACTGCATAGGTGATGCTGGTTTGCGAGAACAAACCGAGTTAGCATTGGACGAAACGCAGCGAATGGTGGAGGCCTACGAGCGTTTGGGGACGAGCCCTTCGAAATTGACCTTTGATCCTTGCCTCGCCCGGGGTATTGACTATTATACCGGGCCTGTGGTGGAGGTGGTAAGTCCTGCCC
>VHBD01000076.1 GCA_016872125.1 Sphingomonadales bacterium | reverse complement strand
GTTCTCGGCAAAGCGGGCAAGCTGAGGACGACCGGGTTCTGCCTCAAGGAATCGAGGTTTTTCGTCACGCATTCACGCAGGCCCTCGAGCCTTAGAAAATCTTTGTTACGGCTGAGCAGGAGGCATTGTCCGGGGAACCAGGGTTCTAACTCCTGGCCCAAGGAATTGCCTTCCAGGACTTCCCCTTCTTGTCCGGTGCGGAACAGCCATAGTCGGCTTCGATCAAGGACGAGTTTGGATAGGTTACAACATTCTACCCAGGGGTAATCGGTGTGCATTGGACGGGGATAAATTTCCGAGATCAAGACCAGGGCAGAGTCGGCTGCGATACCCAAGCCCACTTGTAGGATTTGAGTGGGGGCCAAGATTCCGTTGCAGGTTTCCCAGCCTTCGCATAACATCGTATAGGCATGACCCGGCAGGAGGGACCGAGCCAGTCCCGTTGTCAAAGTCCATTCCCTGAGCATTCTCAGGGTATCTGCCATTTTGATAGGAATTTCAACCGGTTCTCCGTTCATGATGAGTGCCATACGCGCTCGTTGGCTAGGCCTCACCGGGCCGTCGAATTGAAGTCGGAAACCGAGGTTAGGATCCACCAAAACTTGACTTGCCAGGTGAATTGCCATCTTGCCGCAACCTGCTGTGGAATCATAGGAGGATACGGAGCCAATCCCGGGGTCACCGCCTTGAACATGGGTCGTGGGTTTCCAATTCAAAGTATCCTGACAAGGACAGAGAAGATGCTGCCGACTCATGGACCAGCCGCCTTGTTTTTGGGGGATCGTACGCCACCAGTCAAGTTGGTAGTCAAGAGAATCTATGCCTGCTCCTCCTGGCCCAAGGAATCGAATCCGATCTTGGTCGTTGTTCAAGGAGGGCCAGGGCTGAACCCCGATGAAATGCCGCTGTACCCAAGGGACCTGCAAGTCGGTCCATTGCTCCCAGAGTTCCTTGAGGTCCGAAGGCACCAACACCGCATAGGCTTGGGGCGGTAAGGTATAAGGAGGCAGCGGGCTAATGGAGGTAGCGTCCCCTAGGCTGCAACCCAAGAGACTTATTGGCAGAGAATCTGGATTGTAGATTTCCACAAATTCGCTGAGGGGGAGACCGTCCGGAAAAGATTTCTTGGGCGGATCAGGATCGCTCATGAATTCGCTGATGCGCAATCTTCCCGCGCGGTAATCGTTGAGCAGGAGATTAAGGACGGTGTCCAAGTGAAGGCCGAAGCGGTCTTGCAATCCGCTGAGCCGTAGGGGTAATCTTAATTCCTTGGGGATAGTGCCGGAATATTGGATTTCAAGAACGGTGTCGTTTCTCCATCGATATCCTCTGCAGCTCAAGTTGCTGGGGTGTTGAATGACCATGGACGAGGCGGCAAGAAGGGTGTCCAGCGGTTCGCTGAACATCACATGCAGAATACTTTCCGTAACAAACTGAAATCCAGTCACCTTGGGCGGTACAGAATCTGGCATCAGGATGCCGCTTACCGTTATTTTCTGAAAACTAAACAGTTTGGATCGTGTAGAGGTGTACACCGGCCTCAAGACCACATGGCTTGATCGGGTAATGGTATTGTCGGTCACGGATCCCAGCCAAATCCAGGAGGCGGAACCGGATCCGGAATTGGACGTATCCGCATAACAATACCATAGGCCTCCTGTATAGCGTTCGACTTTGATACCATAAGGGTTACTCTCTTTGTTCAACCAACCGTTCGCCCACGATGCCAAACGGGTGGTAGTTCCGTTAACGCATCGAATAAATTCAATGTTATCATTAGTTCCGCCAAGGCGTATCCCATAGCCCAAGCCGCTTTGGTGGGGTGCGGTATCGGTGGCCATCAAGTAGAGGTCCAGTAGATTCACCGATGAGGGGTTGAAGTCCATCCTGCCGTAAAATTCCCAACGGCCTTGATGCACCGCAAGGGATGGGGTACGGAGCAAGGCTGAACCGCTGGCCGCTGGCGCATTCAATTGGAGTTCACGTTGGCTGTTGATGATGAATTTATCGGTTTCACCTAGCCAAGTAGGGTTGGTGGTGAAATTGCTATCCGCAAAGTCCTCATAGAATTGTCCATGCGTCGGATTGCTCCCTGCCATGAAGGCTAACAGGATTATCGCTATGCAGGTTTTGGGAATCAGGGGTTTACCTGGTCGGGGGAGGCGATCCTTCATGACCCCAAAAAAGCCTATCCCGTTGTGACTTTTGGAGCGAATGTTTTAGCATCTTTGAGTCCGCAATACCAACACCCCAACACCATGAACAAACCACGATCCTATCGTGTTGCTGTCGTCGGCGCATCGGGCCTGGTGGGCTCCACCATGTTACGCGTTCTCGAAGAGCGTCAGTTTCCGGTGGATACCTTGATTCCCGTGGCTTCCCCGGCCTCGGTCGGCAAAACCCTTCGTTGGAAAGACCAGGATTGGACGATCGTTTCCCCCGATACAGCCATCCAAATGGGGGCAGATCTGGCTTTGTTCTCCGCGGGCAGTTCGGTCTCCCTGGAATGGGCGCCTCGTTTTGCCCAAGCCGGAATTCGGGTGATTGATAACTCTTCGGCCTGGCGTATGGATCCTGCCGTTCCCTTGGTGGTGCCCGAAGTGAATGCTCACGCTTTGCAGTCTCCCTCGTTGATTGTGGCCAATCCAAATTGCTCGACCATTCAATTGGTGGTGGCGCTCAACTTGCTGCACCAGGAATTCCGAATTCGGCGGATTGTGGTCAGCACCTACCAAAGCGTTACCGGAACCGGGGTCAAGGCGGTTAGCCAGTTAATGAACGAAAGGGCCGGTATCGACGGTGCCATGGCGTACCCCCACCGCATTGATCTTAATTGCCTACCGCATATTGATGTTTTTTTGGACAACGGGTACACCAAAGAAGAAATGAAAATGACCCACGAAACCCGCAAAATTATAGGCGATGAGGGAATCAACCTCTGTGCAACCACGGTTCGGGTTCCCGTGATGGGGGGTCACAGCGAAGCGGTGAATGTGGAGTTCGAAAAAGACTTTGCGATGCAGCGAGTTCGGGAATTGTTACAACAAACCCCGGGCGTTCTATTGGAGGATGATCCCTCCCAGAATCAGTATCCCATGCCCCTTCATTGCCAAGACCGGGATGAAGTTTTTGTAGGCAGAGTCCGACAGGATTTCACGCGCGACAAATGTCTGAATATGTGGGTGGTCGCCGATAACCTGCGCAAGGGTGCTGCCACCAACGCCGTCCAAATCGCCGAAGCCTTGATGAATCTTGTTAGCCTAGGCTAATTCGGGTCAGGCGATCAAAAACACGAAGGCGGTCTTGGAGGACTTCGTCGGTGACGGCTTCGAGGCTGCTGGTCCCAAAGCCTTCGACCGTGCAGGAGGCCAAGGCCGAGCCGCAAAGAATCCCTTGTTTGAGATGTTCGAAGGTGATTTGTGGCTGCGATGCCAAATACCCCATCAGACCCCCCGCAAAACTATCGCCCGCTCCTGTTGGGTCGCAAACTTCTTCCAAAGGCAGGGCCGGGGCAAAGAAGATTTCCCCATCCCCAAAGAGCAGGGCCCCGTGTTCGCCTTTCTTGATAATGAGGTAGCGGGGCCCCATCTTGGCAATTTTGCGGGCGGCTTTGAGCAGGGAGCGTTCGCCGGAGAGTTGACGGGCCTCTTCGTCGTTGATGGTGAGCAAATCCACCCGGGCAATGGTTTCCAGCAAGGCATCCCATGCGATATCCATCCAAAAGTTCATGGTGTCCATCGCAATCAAGTCGGGGCGGCTTTCCATTTGGTCCAAAACCCTCATTTGGACCGAGGGGGTGAGGTTGCCGAGCATCAAGAGGCGGGGGCTACGGTAGGCCTGGGGCAGAACCGGGTCAAAATCCGCCAAAACATTGAGTTTGGTCTCTAGGGTATCGCGGCTGTTCATGTCCAGGTGGTATTTCCCGGCCCAAAAGAAGGATTCCTGACCGGCTACCCGCTGAATTCCCTCCGTATCAATCCCCCTGGACCGCATCATGGCCAGCGATTCCTCCGGAAAATCATCCCCAATTACCGAAACTAGCCCAATCCCTTTCGTAAAGTGGCTCGCCGCCAGGGCCCCGTAGGTCCCCGCCCCTCCAATCACCCGATCTGCCTTGCCAAAAGGGGTTTCGATGCTGTCAAAAGCGACGGTTCCGACAATTACCAGAGGAAGTTGCTGCGCCATGGGAGGGGGATGGGGTCAAGGTTGAACATGTTTGGAGGGCAAATATTGGAACTTTGGCGGTTAAATGCTATCATTGCACTCCTTTTGGGGCAAAAGCCTAATTATAAACCCTAAAATTCCTCGGTAGCTCAGTTGGTTAGAGCACTTGACTGTTAATCAGGGGGTCGTTGGTTCGAGCCCAACCCGGGGAGCTGATAATCAAGGGTTTACGAACATAAGTCTCGTAGACCCTTTTTATTTGCTCTAAATTTGCACTAAAACTATCCCCTGCAGGCTTGAGTCCTCCAACCTGTTCCTTGAGATTCTTATGGGTTAATTCAGGTTCCTGATCCTAACTCCAAGCCACTACCGGTTACAAGGCCTGGGAGTCCCAAACGATTTGATCTTAACGGGGGCTAGTACTTTTCCTTTCAAATTTGGCCTCTAGGACTTGGGGAGAGGGTACGAGAACTAGGGGCAGTATGACCTACAGCATGGGTCAGATTTTTTTTCATAATGTTAAGGAAATCTGCTAAAATGATATTAGATTTACTTCAAGCAACGTAATTTAGACTTAACCCATGTATAAAATATCATTAGTTGCCGTTTTGGTCTTGATTTCCACCGGAGTCAAGGCCCAATGGGCTTCTATCTCCACGGGAGGGATCGATACGGTGGGTGGTATATCCTTTTTTTAAAGAACTCAATTTTTATGACCATGATTCAAAGATTTTTCGGGTTATTTCTGTTCTCAATCCCTGTTTTTTTGTTGTCAGCTCAGAGTTTGTGGGCACAAAATTCAGTTTTGAGTGGGGGGGGAGAGAGTGCTTCCTCTGCCAGTGGGTCACTTTCGGTTTCATTTGGCGAGGTTTTTACGGATTATTTCGAGAGTTCGGGTTCAATAATAGGAAAATCCGGCGTTCAGCACAATTTTGAATGGCTATACCCTTGGATGCGAATCAAGGCTTCTTTGAAATACAAAAACACCCTGAATTCGCCTTTATCAATGGTTCAAATCAATTTAAGAGATCATAATGGCTCTATTATTGCCAATGGCGTAACCAATACCCAGGGTGTGGCCGAGATGGGTTTTGTGAAAGATGGAGTTTATTCTATTGAATATACAGATAATAGATCTTGGGGCGGAGCGAACGGTACGGATGCCCTTTTAATAAATCGTTCTTTTACTGGTTTTAATCTTCTGAATGGACTATATGCCCAGGCTGGGGATATCAATCAAAATTTGGTTTTAACCAATTCCGATGCTTTGATGGTAATGAGACGGGTAGCTGGGTATACTTCAACATTTCCAAGCGGTGACTGGGCTTACAGTGTTAACCAGGTTCAAGTCCAAAGGCAGCCTGGACAAAGGGATTCGTTAATGCTGGGTGAAGCTTTATTTGCTGGTGATGTCAATGGATCGTATTCACCCGGAATAATTAACCGGACAGCATGGCAAACCCTGTCAAATTCCGGGAAAATGACCCCTCTTAATGAGAATTTTGAATGGGTGATTTCCGCAGGTCAAAACATGAAATTAGGTGCAGCCACTTTACTTCTCCAGATTCCTTCAGGCTTGACTGTTAACAAAATTTGGTGTAAGCAGAATTCGAATAATCAACAGCTCGTATTTCGGCAAGAGGGCAATTTGATTCGATTGGTATGGTTTAGTCTAGATGAATGGGTAGTTTCTCAAGGGGATGATCTTTTTGTCATGAATGTCAATGGAATGTCAGAAGGTTCAATGTTGGTAGACATGGGTCAAAGTGAATTGGCGGATCCTTTGGGAAATCCTATGAACCTTTGGAAACTTAGCACTCATGATTTAGCATCTCCAAAACAAACGACATGGAGTGCTTTATTAACTCCTAATCCGGTTGAAGATCATACCATGATCAACTTGTTGATGCACGCATCCGGTTTGTTAGAGCTAAAGGTCATTGACCCGATGGGTAGGGTTTTGGCGCACGATGAATTAACCTTGTTAAAAGGATCGCATTTAATTCCATTTAAATATGCAGATATCTTAAATACAGGACATTACACATTACAACTTCTTTACAAATGTTTCGACCCGAAAATGGGATTTTCCGAAGAAATCAAGCATATCAAATTCAGTAAAAAATAACTTTTCCATACTCTCTATTTTCTCAATTCAATAAAATAAGTATTATGAAATCAATCAAATTACTTTTTATCATCGTTGTAGTTTTTGCTTTGCATTTGGGCTCGACGCTTTGCGTTTTTTCTCAGCAGGTTCCACTTCAGATGATGCATCAATCTCTGTTGAGAGCAAATTCCGGGCAGCCGTTGGTTAATCAATCAGTAACTGCTCAAATCTCAATTGTTAGAGATTCTGTAAACGGGACTCTGGTATACCAAGAATACCACCAAGGTCAAACCAATGCAAATGGTTTATTAACCATTAAAATTGGTGGTGGTCAAAATCCATCGATGCCATTTTCTCAAATGGTATGGAATGCTGGCCCCTATTTCCTGGTTACCAAGGTTGATCCTTCAGGAGGAACGAATTATACGCTTGTACAATCCACAGAGATGTTAAGTGTACCGTTCGCATTATACGCACACCAATCCTTATATCCTGGTCCACAAGGTCCGACTGGTGCTACCGGTGCTACCGGTCCTATCGGTCTTACCGGTGATACCGGTGCTACCGGTGCTACCGGTCCTACCGGTGCTACCGGTGCTACCGGTCCTACCGGTGATACCGGTCCTATCGGTCTTACCGGTGCTATCGGTCTTACCGGTGCTACCGGTCCTGCCGGTCCTACCGGTGATACCGGTCCTATCGGTCTTACCGGTGCTACCGGTGATACCGGTCCTATCGGTCTTACCGGTCCTGTAGGTCCACAAGGTCCTGCCGGAGGTCCACAAGGTCCTGCCGGTCCTACCGGTGATACCGGTCCTGTAGGTGCTACCGGTGATACCGGTCCTGCCGGTCC
>VHBD01000075.1 GCA_016872125.1 Sphingomonadales bacterium | reverse complement strand
CCCCAGCAATCCAAGAAGCCCTATCAAAGAACCCCTACACGTTTTGAAATGGTGCATATTGTATGAAATCATAAACATGGAATTTAAATGGTCTTGTAAACTTAATGGTAAATACGACAATCTGCCCCAAGTCATGGGGATGTATTCCCAAGTTCTTGATTAAGGAGGTTAAGGTTATTGGTTGCCATTGGATCACCCGGCTTAAGGCGTAAGTATTCTTCGAGACTGCGGGCAGAACCTCTTTTGTTGCCTAACTCAAACAAAGCCCTGGCTCGGTTAAAATAGCTGTCTGATAACCCGGTAATGGAAATTTCCCGTTCAAAAAACCGATTGGCCTCCTGAAATTTTCCGTCTTCCATGGCCAAAAGGCCCATGTAATGATTGACATATTTTTCGTTGGAGTCGATGGCGTAGGCTTTGTTCACGTATTTGCGCGCCTCCTCCAAACCTGGCCTGGGCAGTCCCTCCACGGTATTGCAACGAATCGCGTACATGACGTGGGCGTAAGCCGAGGACGGAGAATGATCCACCGCATCCTTCCAAAATGCCAGCTCATCGGCAAAGATGTCTTTGCGTTTAACATTAATTTGCAAAAACCAAAGCAGGGCCAAACATGCAAGCACTGCCCCCCAAACCTTTGGAAATTGTGGACGGAACAAATTCGATGAGCCAAGTGCCGCCCATAACCCCAACATAGGGACATAGAGCCTGTGCTCAAAGACTTGATCGTTCAACCCTCGGGGAACCACCATCGCTGGTAACAACAAAAGCAACCAAAAGGCCAAGCCCCCGACCCATCGTAATCGATCTTGAGCGGGCGTCCACCAAACCAAAACCCCAAGAAAACCCAAGGCAATTATTCCCCACTGCCATTCTGTATCTGCCTGCATAGGAAAAACCGACAGATTCAAGGGCAAAAAAGTTTTGCCCAAATACTGTAAAAGAATAGGGGTCCTTTCCCAAAACAAAACCCACAAATTGGCAAGATCCAAACCTGCTCCTGTTGTTTGAGCCTCATGACGACCCCATGCCCAAAGCCCAAGGGCGGCGAACCAAACCAAGCCCAAAGCGAGCCAGGTTCTGTAGGATTGAGGGAATCCCCTGAAGGCCCAAACCAAAACCACCGAGGCCGGCATGACCAGCACCCCTGTTTCTTTGGTCAGCATAGCCGCCAAACCGCAGACACCCCACAACAGCAGCATGACCCATTTGCCTTGACGCCAATATTGAACCAAGGCCAATAGACCTGAGAAGGTCGCCGCCCCCAGCAAAGTGTCGTTCCGGCCTGGAATCCATGCCACAGCCTGGCTAAGGGCAGGATGAACTGCATAGAGTAAGCCAAGAACCCAGGCACTCCACGTTGGAAGTCCAAGGGAGCATAAGGCCACAAAAAGCAAAACGCAAGAAACCAAATGCAAACGGACATTGGTTCGCAAATACCCCTCCAACTTCAGTTGATGCGAACGGGCATCGGCCGCAAAACTCCATAACAAAAGCGGGCGGTAATAGCTATCCCCTTTCTCGCGAAAGACCCCACGAGTCAGTGCTTTGGAATATGCTGATTTATCCTTGTTGACCACATAATTTTCTTCAATGAAAATAGAGTCATCCAAGCGAGTTAACCTTTGGCTGGGTACATCACGGTAAACCCAGCCAGCGAATAAGGCTAAGCATCCAGCCAAAATCCATTGAACATACGGTTGTTGGGGTAAGGGAAGGTTTTTCATTTTTCAATCGGTAAAAGCAAATCATGCACAGCATTCATGACCTCATCCACCGTAATTCGGTTCATGCAGGGATTATCCGGGTGAAAGCATCGGATTTGACCGCAGGGATTGCAGGGTAACTTGATGTGCAATGCTCTGAAATTATGGGCTTTGGGTGAAAAGATTTCAGGCTCTCCCGGCCCAAAAAGCCCCACGGTAGGACAGCCAGTGGCCGAGGCCAAATGCATGGGTCCGCTTTCGTTACCCACCATCAGCGAGGCCTGTGCCAGCAGAGAGATCAAATAACGAATTGGACGTCCCTCCATGTAGGTAAAGGTTTCGAAATCTAACTTTTCTTGGATGCGATCCACATCCATCCGCTCTTCGGGAGTCCCCACAAACACAATATCAAAGTGAAATTCGTCGTGCAGTCGTTGGGCCAAATCTGCCCAACTCTGAAGCGACCATCTTCGTAACAATTTCCTTGCCCCGGGATGAAAGACCACATATTTTCTTAAATCAAATCGTTGTTTGAACAAATTAATTTCGGCCACCGCTTGCGGATCGTCTCCATGAAGCAGGGGGCCTGAATTTTCGGGATACTCAGGTTGGCCTTTTGTTTTGAGTAGCGTGACGGCTTCAATGCGCCCATTCAGCAAGGGTGCTGCGATCTTCAGGTTAATATCCCATTCGTGGAGCTGAGCTTGGCCGCTAAGGCGCCGCCACAGGCGTATGCTCCCACGATCACGGCGACCTTGGGACCATGTCCTCAGGGCATAGAGGAGGGTTTGCCAATTCCCCCTGCATTCCAGTACCCAATGGTAACGCTCCTTGGGTGTAGGCGAATCCCCGGTCCAAAAGGTGTTCACCAAGCCCTGCGGCGCCAACCAATCCTTATGGAGGGGCTTGCACCACAGGTCCACCACGGCAAGCGGGATCTCTTGCCGAATCGCATGGAGCATGGGCAAGGTGGTAACCATATCCCCCAATTCATCCAACCGAATGACCAAAATACGGGTAGAAACCCCTGCTGAGGGACCTTTTTGGCCCCGCCTCCACAAGGTTAGGATTCGTCGAATCAAAGAGGCCGGGCCCCATAAGACCCCTGCAAGGGCAGAAACCACAAAGTACAGCCTTTCATTGCGCATGGTACTGCAAATCTGAGCATAAACCCTGCTTCTGCGGAATACCCCTAATTTTGAGGACGTGGCTTACTCGTTTTACCGCAACTCCCTTGCCATCTGGCTATCGAATGCCTTGGTGAAACCCTTGTGGATCTTGTGGATTGATCGAAGCATCCAAAACCAAGTAGGCCCAGAAGCCTACGGCGGCTATTACCAATGGTTCAACCTCTCTTTGTTGTTTGCTGTTTTGCTCGATGGGGGCATGGCCAATTTTTGGAATCAACGGATTGCTTCAGGAACTTTCAGGCAAGGGGAAATGGTCCAATTGCTCCGGCTCAAAGGGGCTTTGTGGGGCCTGTACATGGTGGGCACGATAGGTATCGCGGTGGGCCTTGGCTATGAAAGTAGCTCATTGTTATGGATCGCTCTACTCGGTGTTCTCCAGGGACTCATGTTCCTCAATTTATTGTGGAGAGCAGGTCTTGCAGGTCAACAAAAATTTGTCTTGGAAGGAATTTTAAGTGCCGGTGACAAGGCGATTATGATTCTGCTCTCTCTTCCCTTGCTGCAAGGCAAAGCCTATTGGACCGATAATGTCCTTCATGATTTTGTGATTATTCAAATCATTGGTGCTTCGATAATTACACTAATTTCTGCCTTCATTTACCGCTCCAAAACGAGACCAACGGATAATTTAACTCCACCTCATTCTTTGGCCGAAGAGACAGGACCCTCTACCGAAAAATTATGGTGGCAAACCTGGCTTCCCTTTGGAGTATTGGGATTGATCATGACGGCGTATTTCCGCTTGGACGTCGTGCTCTTACGCGAATGGGGCCAAGGGGGAGCCATCGACCAAGGATGGTATGCCGCATCGTATCGTTTGTTGGATGCGGGCTTGATGCTCCCTTTGCTGTTGAGTTCCATGTGGGTTGGCCGATTTGCCTTTCTTGAGCGCAAATTGGAGCAAATTCATCATTTGCTGAACCAGTCTGCCGCCCTTTTGATGGGAATCGGTTTGGCGGGGATGTTTATTGTTTTGCCCCACCTGCAAGAATGGATGGCGTGGTGGTACCCGGCATCGGTCTCTTCGAAACCGGTTCACTTTATTCTCGGCTGGCACCTCCTCGCCTTCCTGCCGATGGGCCTTAATGTGCTGTTGGGATCCTTACTCACCGCTCACCGAACGTTTGGTCGATTAATTCCCCTTCATTCGCTCGCTCTTTTGCTTCATATTGTCTTGTTGCGCCTATGGGTAACAGAATCGGGGGCCGTTGGTGCGGCAAAAGCCTGCGCAGTCACCCATACTTTGGTCATGATCGCCCAATGGGCCTTGGTCAGCGTGGAATACCAATGGAAACCCTGGCGTTACTTATGGAAACCCATAGTCGCCTTGTTGGCCATTGGCTTTACGGCTGTCAGCGCCTTTGCCTTCATGAGCTCCTCTTGGGGGATATGGCAAGAAGGTCTTGTGACCGGCCTTGGTATGGCCTTGGGCTGGGGCTGGATCTTCACGAAAAACGGACGTTTGGCCTAATTTTAAACCTTTGAACTTGTTTATGAACCAATCCCAATCCGAATTTGATTCTTCCGGTGTTTTTGCCTTCGTTTGGCAGTTCCGTGTCCTTTTGTTGATTGCCGGTTTAACCGGTTCGGTTTTGGGCATTGTTTTCTCATCGTCCTGGTTTATTACTCCTCTTTATGAATCCAAGGTGGTCTTCTATCCGGCCACTGTGAATTCCATTTCCAAGGCCCTGCTTTCAGATAACCCCTCGGACAAAACCGATGTTATGGAATTTGGAGCCGAAGAACAAAGCGATCAGCTGATTCAAATTTTGTATTCCGATGAAATTCGGGACAGCGTGATTCGACGCTTTCGCCTCATGGAGCATTATGAAATCCCCGAAGACGCAGCCTTTCGATACACCCGTTTGAACAAGAAATACGACAAACTCATTCAGTTCAAAAGAACCGAATATATGTCCGTAGAAATCACGGTTCGCGACAAAGACCCTCGCATGGCGGCTGATATTGCCAACACCATCGCCTCCCTGCTGGACCTCACCAAAAATAAAATTCAACGCGAACAAGCCGAGAAGTCTTTTGAAATTGTTCAAACACAATACAAATCCAAGAAGGCCTGGATAGAGCGCTTGAACGATTCCTTGAATTTCTTTCGTTCCCAAGGTATTTTTGATTATGATTTACAGACGGATCATCTCACGGGGCGGCAAGTGCAATCCTCGTCAGCCAAAGCGGAGGCTCAAGGTAAATTGAACATCCTTCGGCAATTGAAAGTCTCCGAGAGCGACACCGCGATTATCAACAACATGGCCCGCCTGAAGGGCAGTGAGGCCTCGCTCCTGGATTTGAATCGCCAACTGAAAAGCCTCGAACGCTACGGCGGGGCCTACAATTCCGTCAAAGAACAGCTCGAAAAAGAAAACGAAGAATTGGTCAAAATCAGAATGCGTTACGATCGTTCAAGGGTGGACCTCGAAGAAGTTTTGCCGGTCAAGTTCCTGGTAAATTCAGCCAGACCCGCCGAAAAGAAGGTGTACCCTATCCGATGGCTGGTGGTGGTTCTGTCCGGCACAGGATCCTTGCTGCTTGCCGCTTTGTCCATGGTTGTTCTGCAGAATATTCGGGCGTTTCGCGGTTGATCCATCCTTGCTATCGTTGAAGAATCCGGATCCAGGCCTTTTGCGCAATGCGGGAATGAACCCGCTCATCACGGCCATCGTGGGCGCTGTTTGGGCATTGGCTTTGGCCGTAGGCCTGTATACTGAACAATGGTGGGTTTTGCTATTGCCCTTTGGGTTGGGGTTGGTTGTGCTTGTGGTGTACCGAATGGATTGGGCACTCTACGCTTTGTCCATGCTCACTCCCCTAAGCGTTCTGATTGACGACCCTTCCCTGGGTTTTGCCATTCAAATACCCACGGACCCCTTGATGATTCTGATCAGCGGGGCCTTGCTTGCACGTTGGATGCTCCTTGAACCCCCCTCATCGGTGATTCTACGAAACCCCATCACGGTATGCATCCTTTTGTGGATGTTGTGGATGGTCTATATCATTCCAGCCTCTTCACAACCCTTGGTTTCGTTCAAATTTGTCCTTTCCAATGCGTGGAAAATCATCCCTTGCTATTTCGGGGCGATCATGCTTTTTCGGGTAGGCGATCGTGCTCTGCGCTTCTGGTGGCTCTATCTCTTACCCCTCACCTTTGTGGCCGTGTGGAGCCTGTGGCATCATGCTGAGGATGGATTTACCAAAGAAGCGAGCTACTGGGCATCGGAACCCTTTGTGATCAATCATGGAATTTATGGGGCGATGCTGGGTTTCTTGATCCCCTTGGTGACCTTGCACCTCGTTCGTCCCCAGGCCTTCCTCCGCCTGGTCTGGATACGACCGCTCCTTTTGGCTCTGCTTGTGGTCTTGGTCATCGCGGTGATCATGAGTTATACCCGGGCGGCCTGGGTAAGCCTTGCGGCGGCCCTTGCTTTTTATGTATTGTTACGGCTTAAAATTCAGTTTCGATGGTTGATGTTGCTGGCGGTCATCGTCAGTACCTTGATCGCCTTAAATAGCGGCCCTTTGCTCATGTACCTGATGCGGAACAAAACCGATTCGCAAGATCGACTTGACAAACATTTGGAATCCATCTCCAACGTGCGCAGCGATGCCTCCAATCTCGAAAGGCTCAACCGTTGGGCTTCCGGATTACGGATGTTTTCGGAAAGGCCATGGCTGGGATGGGGACCCGGAACCTACATGATGGAATACGCCCCCTTCCAAAATCCCTACGAAAAAACCATTATAAGCACCAACAATGCCGACGTGGGGGGTATTCATTCGGAGTATTTTGGCCCTTTGGTGGAATCCGGGATTCCCGGTTTTCTTTGTTTTGTGGGCATTCTCCTTGCCTCCCTTCAGCGTGGTATGTCGTTATGGTACAGGCTCAAAGAGCCGAATCAGCAACGAGACCGCCTCCTTCTTCTCTGCGCCATGTTGGGTTTGGTGACCTATTATACGCACGGTTTTCTTAACAATTATTTAGATATGGACAAAACAGCCTTGCTGTTTTGGTCAAGCCTTGGGTTGATTACCGCAATGGATGCGCGTTACCCCTCCGATCAACGAGGCGTATCCCAATAGGACGATAAAGCCGCCCCCAAGATATTGAATCCAAACACAAGACTGAATATGAGCAAACCCGGCGCCAAAGCCAAATGAGGGGAGCCCATCAAAAGGTAAGGAACATGCTCTTTGAGCATCATACCGAGGGATGGAACGGGGGGCTGT
>VHBD01000074.1 GCA_016872125.1 Sphingomonadales bacterium | reverse complement strand
GGTTCATAAAGGAATTCGCCAAAGGTCGGCAGCATTCCGGGTGCATCGATCCCCCGCTTCCTCCGCACTCATTCCCCACAGGTCGCCCAAACATTGCGCTACCTGGGCCATCATCGCCGGTTCATTTCGCTGGCCACGGTGAGGAACCGGGGCCAAATAGGGGGCATCCGTTTCCATCACCACATGATCAGGCCCTACACGCTTCAGAACATCGCGAAGGCCTTGGTTGGCTTTGAAAGTCACTGTACCTCCAATGCCCAAGTACTGACCACGCTCCATGATGACCTCGGCCTGCTCTAACGTTCCTCCGTAACAATGATAAACGCCCCGGAAAGGCAGGTCTTTGGTGAGTTCCAAAATCAATTCAAGGCTATCCCGGGAATGGATACAAACCGGTAAATCCAAACGATTGGCCTCGTGAACTTGGGTCAGAAAGGCCTCTTGCTGCAAGGCAAGATTATCTTGACGCCAATACAAATCTATGCCAATTTCACCAACACCCACAAATTTCAATGAAAGGGCGTTTGGGCTCAAGGCTAATTTCATTTGATCCCATAGGTCCAGCCACCCCTCCTCCACCGAGCAAGGGTGTATTCCCAACATCGGGTACAAACCAAGTTCCGTTGAACTTTGGGCCACCAAATCGGGGAGTTTATTCCAAGATTCAAGATCCACATTGGGCAAGAAAATGCGCCCAACCCCTGCCGCAACGGCCCGCCGCATCACCTCCGATCGATCCTCGTCAAAGGCGTCGGCGTACAAATGGCAATGGGTATCGGTGAGCACCTTAACGATATCAACAACAGCCCTGCCCTCGTTACAGATTAATACATTTCACCTTTCTTGCTGGATTTCCTCCAACCTGCCTGGTTTTCGTATTTCACGAAGAAGATCTTCAAATCCGCTTGGTTTTCGTATCTAACAAAATAGATTTTCTTTTGGGCCTGATTCGGATATTGAGTGAAAAACCATTTTCCTTCATTCCCCCTTGCTTGGTTTTCGTACTTGACCTTGAAGACCTTAAGGTCTGCCTGGTTTTCGTAATCCACCACAAAAACCTTCACGTCTGCCTGATTTTCGTAATCAACGGAAAAAACCTTTTGAGCCAAAACTTGATTCCACGAAAAAAACATGGCAATTCCGAACAATATATTTTTCATAAGTTTATTATCGAAATGATATTCGAATAAAGGATTTTCGTCCCCAAGAATTATTAGTTCCTGCGGTTCATGAAAATGGACACGTAATACAGTAGGGTCGCTAAGGACGAAAGGGCTGCAATCACGTAAGTCATGGCCGCCCAATGGAGGGCATCTTTGGCCATGGTGTGCTGTTGGCTGTGGGTAATGTTGCTGCGATCCAACCAAACAAGAGCGCGACGCGAAGCGTCAAATTCCACCGGCAAGGTCACGAATGTAAAAAGGGTTGTGCCGGCAAAAAGGATAATCCCTAAGAACAAAAGTTGAGGGAAAATCTGCAGAGTAAGGACGCCGATCAAGAGTATCCAAGGCATGAAACGGCTAGTCACACTAAGGGCTGGCACCATCGCGGAACGGAATTGCAACCATGAATAGGCGGTGGCATGTTGGACCGCATGACCTACTTCGTGGGCCGCAACGGCCGCAGCGGCCACTGAACGACCGTAAAAAACTTCATGGCTAAGATTGACCGTCCTCTTGGTAGGGTCGTAATGGTCGGTCAATTGACCTTGGGTTGAAATCACCTGAACATTGCTAATGTTATGTTCGGACAACATCCGCCTTGCTACCTCTTCACCCGTCAATCCGGAATAAAGAGGCGTCGCCGCATACAGTTTGAAACGATTTTTGAAACGAGCACCAACCAGCCAACTGGCGAGCATGATACCCAGCATAAGGACAATGGGAAAAGTCATGGTAATAAGTTTAGAGGTTATGGTAAGATTGCATCAAATTTCGTGCCAAATTCAAATTATTCAATCAAGCCACCGAAACAGCGGCCTAAAGCAGGCGTGTAATGAGGTCATCGGCATGGAGGCCCTGGGCTTCGGCTTTGTAATTCAAAACCATGCGATGCGCGAGAACTTCGTGGGCGACAGCCTTCACGTCTTCGATGTCTGGGCTGTACTTTCCGTGGGTTGCTGCATGGCATTTTGCGCCCAGCACCAAGTATTGAGACGCACGGGGGCCCGCTCCCCATTGCACCAAGTCCTTGGTGAAATCGCGGGCCTGTTCCGAGCCAGGTCGGGTCGAGGCGGCCAATTTGACTGCATATTCCAGCACATGGTCTGTAACGGGCATTCGACGAATTAATTGTTGAAAAAACAACAAGGTCTCCCCGTCCATGACCTTGTTAGGTGCAGCAGGGATGGAGGAGGTGGTTTGACGAACCACCTGGATTTCTTCGGATAGGCTCGGGTACTGCATGCGAATCTGAAACATGAAACGGTCCAGTTGAGCCTCCGGCAAAGGGTAGGTACCCTCTTGCTCAATGGGATTCTGGGTCGCCAAAACAAAGAAAGGCGAGGGAAGACAATGGGTTTGCCCTCCTACGGTGAGTTGCCGCTCTTGCATGGCCTCCAACAAGGCGGACTGGGTTTTGGGCGGTGTGCGGTTAATCTCATCCGCCAAGACCATGTTGGCAAACAACGGCCCGGGGATGAATTTGAAAGCCCGGTTTTGGTCCAAAATCTCTGAACCGGTGATATCTCCAGGCATCAAATCCGGGGTAAATTGAATCCGGTTAAAGCTCAAATCCAATACGGAGCTGATCGTTTGCACCAAGGTGGTCTTCGCAAGGCCTGGAACCCCAACCAAGAAACAATGTCCGTTGGCCAACAAGGCCATCCATACCGACTGCACGGCTTGCGTTTGACCAACAACGACTTTGGCGGCCTCCGTAGAAAATTCACGGTACAAGGCGCTCAATCCGTCCACCGCTTCGCGGTCCGATGTGTAATTCAATTTCATGCCTGCAATTTAACGCGCTTTGGGGTGTGGCTCAAATCAATTTTGTCGAATGAATCAAATCAATTTTGTCCGATGAATGAAATCAATTTTGCCGAATGAATCAAATCATTTCCGCGGACAAAACGCGAAGATTTTCATCCAAACGATAAACCCTTGGCGTGGCGGTAGGGAGTTCAAATTGCAGGATTTGTTCCGGACTTAGTCCCTCCAAAGCCATGACCAATGCCCTCAAGGAATTGCCATGGGCAACCACCAGGATATTTTGACCTTCTCGTAACAACGGAGCAATGCAGGCCTCGTAGTAGGGGATAACCCGATCCGCGGTATCCTTGAGGCTTTCGCCACCCGGAGGAGGAATATCGTAGCTGCGTCTCCATTGGCGGACCTGCTCCGCGCCGAAGCGTGCCACCGTTTCGTCCTTGTTCAGACCTTGCAAATCCCCGTACATTCTTTCGTTCAAGGCCGCATCGCAGGTGGTGGGGCAATCGCAGTGGCTTCCTTCGGCCAGAATATAGTCCAAGGTCCGCTTGGCCCTGGTCAAGACCGAACAGAAGGCCTGGTCAAAACGCAAGCCCGTCAAACGTTGACCCGCCGAGCGCGCCTCTTCTTCACCTTTCGCAGTCAAATCCACATCCACCCATCCGGTAAATCGATTTTCCAAATTCCACTTCGACTGCCCATGTCTCACCAAAACCAACGTACTACCGCTTGCTGACATGATTAATGTTTAAAATGTTCTGATTTCTTTGATCTGAATTTCCTTCAGGGCGAGGGACATGGCCTTGAGCCATTCCTGCTGCCTCAACCGCAATTCCTGCGCTGCGGCCGAGGAAGCCAAACGCACGTACACCACATGACCCCCATCCCATTGCAGGGCTGTTGTTTGTGAGGCCATCAATGGGCCTGCACATTGCTCCCAAGCGATGCGGATAAGCTCTTGCTGCAAAGGTTTTTGATGTCCAAAATGCCCTGCCCACGCTTGAATCCAATCTTTCAAACCAAGATGGGTCGAGCGTTGAATTTTGTCACTGCTCATGGTTTTGCCCTCCATTTCTGCGATGAATATGCCGCTCAGCATGGTAGGATGAACGAACCAAAGGTCCCGATTCCACCCAATCCAAGCCCATGCCCAAACCCCATTCGGCATACTCCTTGAAACGCTCCGGTGTGACAAATTCGTGAACGGGCAAATGCATTTGGGTGGGTTGCAGGTACTGACCAATGGTCACCACATCAACCCCGCACTGCATTAAATCAGCCAGAATTTGGCGTACCTCGTAAGGGGTCTCCCCCAGGCCCACCATAAAACCTGTTTTGGTGCGCAGGCCTGCGGCTTTAATGCGGGCCAATTGTTCCAAACTGCGTTCGTAGCGGGCCTGTGGCCTGACCTGCCGGTAGAGGCGGGCCACCGTCTCCATGTTATGCGATACCACCTCCGGGCGCTGAGCCAAAATGGTGTCCAAAGCTTCCCAATTTCCCTTGACATCCGGGATCAGGGTCTCCATGGTGGTCTTCGGCGATTGCCTGCGGATTTCCCGCACCGTGGCCGCCCAGACCCCCGCTCCTCGATCCGGCAATTCATCCCGGTTCACCGAGGTAATTACCGCATGCTGTACCTCCATTTTTCGAATCGCTTCCGCCACCCGATAAGGCTCCTCCAAATCCAAAAACCCGGGCCTTCCCGTTGCTACTGCACAGAAAGAACATGCCCTCGTGCATACATTCCCCAAAATCATAAACGTTGCCGTACCAGCACCCCAACATTCCCCCATATTCGGACAATTCCCACTCTCGCAGATGGTGTGCAATTGGTACTGATCCACCAAACCCCTCACCTTGCGATACTCCGGCCCGGTAGGCAATTTAACCCTCAACCAGGAAGGCTTGCGCGGCCTCTCCGTGGTTGCGATGGCCTTGGGAGGGTCGATGATCGTGGATGAATGATCCTGCATGTTGCTCACAAAAGTACAGCCAATCCACCAACCCCGAAGTCCGTTATTGAACCCCTATTCAGCCATAATTTATTTTCGACGACCCATTTGATACGCCAAATAAAGACCCAGCAAATATGGTTTGTTCTCCACCCACGCCATCGTTGGCAATGGTTTGGGGAACACCCCCGCCATGACGCCCAATTCGACCCATTGCGGTGAACGGCTTTGCTTTCCCCATTCGGCGGATAATCCACCTTTGACATATATTCCCGGTATGATCCGCAAATCACCCACACCTTTGAACCAAGGAGAGGCCTTGGCAATATTGGATGTGTTATGCTTTTCGGGATCATACGCCTCAGCCTTCTCTATAAAAGGCTGATCCTTGGAAGTGTTAGGATCCTCGTTGGGATAAATAATTTGCAAATACACCGGTTTGAGCATCCCCATAGCCAGACCACCGGACCATGTTCCTCTCAATTCAATTCCATGGTTAATGCCCTTTTCCATCCACAGGTACGATGTACCCCAACCAAGATTCAAAGTGAAGGTCTCGTGCAGTAATCCCGGGGTATAGGTGGAGTTTTGATCCTCCGGATTCACCTGGGTTTTGAAAGCCCGGGGGTGTTTCCAACGGAACAACGTGGCTTCCCAATGAGATTCTGTCGCAAAAGTTCTGTTTTGAATGCTTTTGCCGCCTAACCACCAGCCTGCGGTATGCAAACCACCACCCAGGCTGTAAGCCGTGTAGAAGGTGGGCAAAGAACCCGCATTCCGCTGTTCCCAATCAAAATTTCCATAAAATTCGCTGCTCTGAGCTTTAACAAGGCATGTTGAACCCAGGCACCATAAAGCACCCAAGAACGCAAGCCCTAACCCTCTAATCAAAAGGTATCTAAGCCTTGGAACCTTGTGCAGCAGCGACTGCCTTGCCGTGGTTAATTCCATCCTGTTGCGCGTAGGCTGGGCATTTTCGGTGGCAGGATGCCCCTAGCAAACCTAGTGCCAGCAAAGCAAACCAAATTTTCCACATGCCCAAATCTATGACCATAAACGCACAAAGCCACCCTTTCGGGTGGCTTTGTGTAACATTCGGGCAAAACCCTAATGCTCGCGGTTAAGCTGATTAATCTCTGCGTTGAACAGGGAGGTGGGTGCGGTAATTGCGTCCACCGGCATTCAGCTCAATTTGAAGCTCGTAACGGCCAGCCGCCAAAGAGCTCATATCCACAGGCAATTCGGTATTCAAGGCCTGGCTTGTGACCGTCTGGCTCATCACCACCTTGCCCAAAACATCCACCAAGCGCAGTTTCAACTCACCAGCCGCTGGCAGGTTCAAACGAACCGAACTCATGCCCTGTGTTGGGTTAGGATAAACAGAGGCCACCAGGTCAGCCTGAAGCCCACGAAGCGAAGGCATGCGCAGACCAACCATTTCCATGACTTGGGCCAATGGGTCAGCAATCTCTGAACCTTCTGCTACGGTCCAATCGCTCACGGCGACCGAACGATCCGAGGCAATCCGCATACGGAACAAGGACTGACCAGGGACCAACTTCACACCGGCCACATCAAACCATGTAAGGCGCAATTGACCGTTGTGCACATTGTAGTCAAAGCGACCGCCCTCCAAATTGGAAACCACTTGCTCCACACGAACACCGCTTGGGATATCAAGTGCCAACGACAAGGCACCCATTTCCAAAGCACGATCAACACGCACATCCATCCAGTTTTCATCACTGATGGATTGAACGCCACCTTCAGCCAGATTCAGGCCTATGAATTGACGACCTGCAGCAGGAGAATAGGAATTGTTAACGTCACCGATGGCAATGCCAAAGAGATCCGTGGTGATTTCGCTAAGATTCAAGTTGTAATTCTTCGATTCAAATTTCCAATCGCCGGCAGGGAAATTGTTACGCGATCCGTTGTAGCGGTTGATAATCATCAAGGCATCGGTTGCATTGACCAAGGCGCTAAGATTCACATCAGCTGCAGCAAGATTCAAACCGCTAACCAAACCAATTCCTTGGTAGTGACGAGTGGTAGCCAAGGCGTCCGTAGCGGTAATTCCACCCCAAGTCTTGTTGGTGCTTGCGGTGAGGGTCACAGCGCCATTGCCTAGACCTGTGAAGGCAAATGCCCCGGATGCAGATGTAGTGGCGGATCCTGAAACGGCCCCACTCAAAGTTACCGTGCTGTTATCCAATACCGAGGCACCGCCTTGGTATTTCAAAGTACCAACAACTTCACTGGTCGTCACTTCAA
>VHBD01000073.1 GCA_016872125.1 Sphingomonadales bacterium | reverse complement strand
CCGTATCCGCTGGTTCTGCCCGGGTTGAATTAAAGGCTAAGGCCCCAAGAAGGGCGATGATGCACAACCCCTTGAACGAGGTAAGTCTGTTGCTTTTGAACTTATCCATAATTTTTTAAATTGAAAATGACGACGATCAATTTTTATTAACGTCACTTGACGCGTTATCGTTCAAGGTCTGAACTTAATTTGTAGCGCATGATGCGGTGATTGCCTTTGTCCGCAACATAGACAGTACGTCGAAAATACGCCACCCCGCTTGGGCTGTGGAATTGGAAAGGGCCTGAGCCCCTTCCACCAAAGGAAGCCCTCACCTGACGGGTCAAACCTGAACTCGGTGGGGGGTTCACGCCTTCGTAACCCTTGGAGGTAAATTGGTACAAAGAATCCCTAACCGCATCCACCACGAACAGGTACCCTGTCTCGTCCGGGGCAACGCAAACATCCGCAGGGGCCGTGAATCGAAAGGGCTCGTAGAGGAAGCGACTTGCCTTGGTGCGATCGAATTGAACCAGGGTTTGGTTTTCGGAGTACAAGGTCCCAACCTCCGGATTTTCGGTTGAACGGATCCAAAGCGCCTTGTATTCGGCTTGGGTTGCCGATTGCAAGAGGATAAAATCCCTGGAGGGATTCATGCCAAAAACAAGCTGCGGTGGCCCCATCAAGCCACATAAACCTGATGGCGCCATGGCCGATTTCAGCCCGGACAAGGAAGGGTTAAGACCGGGTACATACCCGTTGTTGGATCGGTCCGGCCTGAAGACCAGTACCGCATGGTCCGGTGCCGCGGCGGATAGGGTGTTGTTGGATGGGCCTCTTCTGGCCAGATAAAACCCATGATCCCCCAGGCATGCGATTCCGGTGTATTGAACCTGTTCGTCAAACCTCCCCCTGAAATTGGTGTTGCTGCGGCTCAAATCATTGAACGGGTGCACCAAGGTATCCAGAAAAACCGGCTGCGCCGTGGCACTGCGTTCGAGCACATAAACCGCGGCGAGGTTGCGTCGAACGGGAATCCCTGCGCTATCGATCAACGTATCCACACGGCCCAAAACGTAGGTGTGGAGTCGTAGATCTTGAGTGACTTTGGTGGCACCGGGAATAGGGATGGTTTGAAAACGTTCTCCTTTGAGGTCCAAGACATGGACCCCTTGGGCATCCGTAACATAAACCATCTCATCGTAGCCCACCCAAACATCGGTTGGGGACATGAACTGATCCCAAACCGGCAAAACGGGGACATATCCAACCACGCTTTGAACCGCTGTAGGGTCAATGGCCCCTTGTTCGAAAATTTCATCCACCGTATCGTCTTGCCGGGTTCCCAGCATGAAATCACAAGCACTCATGCATGCCATTGCCAAAAACAGGACTACAACCCGGACAGGAGTAATGGATATGGGATTCAATTCTTTCATGATCAATATTTCAATCGTTAACACTACCCCAAGCAACCATCACACCCAACCTATGGACGGGACCTAAGCCTTGCCGGCCTGCAAAGGCATAATCCAAGCGCAGGTTTCCAAAAGAACGAGGGAGACTCCAACCCAATCCCCAAGAAGGCCATTGCCCTACTCCGGGCTGATGTTCGTAACCGCCTCGCACAAACATCAAATCCCGGTAACTGTATTCCATAGCGGCACCCAGACTCTCGGCCTGGTCGGTTGGGTGATTCAATTGAACGACTCCATCAATCTTGTGTTCGCCTTCGCGGTACACCAAACCGGATAAACCAAGGCGTAAAACCGTTGGCGGGGCCAGAGACTCAAAGGTACCAAGGGTGTCTGTACGCGACAAGGATGGTCGGAGCAAGCGGCCCTGCGGGGTAACGTTCATCCCGAAATGATTGATGCCCACGGCAAGGCGCATTTCACGCCATCCAATATCGTAGCGAAATCCCATATCGACCGTGGCGTTATGGACCCTCCAATCCGGCATCTGCTCGTAAATCCAGTTCAATGACAAACCCAAAGCAAACCGATCCGTCAACGGACGAGCATAGGCCATACCCATGCTGGTGTTGGTGGCGTTGAAGGTCTGCCCCGTGCCCATGGGTTGAAATTCAGTGGTTACCGGCATAGCCCCGGTTTGCAAATGCCTTAACCCAAAGGCCATCACATCCCCGGATCCCATGCGCCTTGCCAATGCGGCGGATTGCATTCGTATACCCGACCAATAGGACAAGTGGTTGACTTGGCCAGCCCATGGACGGTCTGATCCATGAACCAAACCCGCCGGATTCCAAAACATAACCCCGGGTTCATTGACCAAATTGATGGCATTGCCCGCCATGGCCGCAGACCGGGCATCGGGCTGAATTTTGAGAAATTGAAAACCCGCCGTACCAATGCGGCTACGACCGAAGGCAGGCAGCCATTGGGCTTCTGCAACACCGGTCAAGGCCATGACCAAAGCCATGAGCATAGCTACTGCTAATCCGAACCCCCATCGCTGTCCCCAACCTGGGCTCCAACGCATGAACGAGGCTTTACTCCATAAATATAACAAAACAATTCTCATGGCCTCTAAATCAATGCAATTGGTTTTGGAGATGATGCATGGCCACGCGTGCCGGTACGCCTTCGTAGAGGATGCTGTACACCGTTGCCGCTATTGGAATGGAGCACTTGTGCAATTTGTTAAGTTCATGCACCGCACGGGCACTGTAATACCCCTCGGCCACCATGTTCATCTCCAATTGTGCGGAACGAACCGAATACCCTTTGCCCAACATTGCTCCGAAGGAACGGTTTCGGGAAAATTGGGAATAGGCCGTCACCAACAAGTCGCCCAAATAGGCAGATCCCTTGATGTCTCTGCGCTTGGGATACACCGCTCTAAGGAAGGATTTAAGTTCGATAATGGCATTGGAAACCAAAACGGCCATAAAATTATCCCCGTAGCCTAAGCCATGGGCAATACCACACGCAATGGCATAAATATTCTTCATGACCGATGCATATTCGCTCCCGGAAGGATCGTTAGAAACCTGCATATTCATGTAACGGTTCTTGAACATAGGAACCAAAGGCGTGGCCAATTCCGGGTGGGATGCGGCCAAAGTCAGAAAAGACAATTTCTCTGCGGCAACTTCTTCGGCATGACAGGGACCGGTGATCACCATGAACCGCTGCTCGTTTACCCGAAAATATTTTTGCAAGAATTGACCGATCAAAAGATTTTCCCTGGGGACCATGCCCTTTACCGCAGATAACACATTTTTACCATCAAAATCATGTTCGGACAAGGACGAAAGGGCATCCTTGAGGAAAGCTGCTGGAACGGCCAAGATGACCACCGAAGCCGTCGCAATGGCCTTGCGCAAATCTGCTTGCAAGGAGCCTCTTTTTAATTGCAAATTGGCATCGGTCAAATAGCGGGGATTGCGCTGGTGCTGTTGAATATACGCCATCGTTTCCCTGTCCCTCATCCACCAAACCAAAGGCACCTGGTTGTCGGACAGGACCTTGACCAAGGCAGTGGCCCACGAGCCTCCACCAACAACGGCAACCTTCATGAGCTCTTTGTTACCCATCATCCCTTAAGCGTCCAAAAATTAATCTTTACCTTGGAACAGCTGATCCTGTGGAACCACTTTGATCTTGCGGCCCTTGGTCAAATCCCTGGAAATGGCCGAATAAGGAGCTACTACCACCGCTTCGCCCGCTTTGAGCCCGCTCGTAATTTGGATAAAACGATCGTCTTGAATTCCGGTGACCACCGTGCGCTGTTCCACCTCATCCCCTTTACGCACAAAGACCACCTCGAGATCATTCCCTGCGTTGGATCCTCCGGATTCGTTGTTACCGCCTTGACCCTGGGCAGTTCCTTGGGAGTTACCTTCCTGATCATCGCCCGTTCCTGAATCGCTCCCTGATCCCACAGGTTGTCCATCCGAATCCCGAAGGGTAACCGCATTGATGGGCAGGGACAAAGCCCCATCCACACGGCGGGTAGTAATCTCGGCCGAAGCGCTCATCCCCGGTCTAAAGAGAAAATTAGGGCCTTGGTTATCCCCTAACATCGAAATTTTGACCATGAAATTGGTCACCTGATCGGCGCCCCCCGTTCCGGGCAAAGCCGAGGCACTGCTGCTGTTTGCAATCTCACGGACCACCCCCTCGAAGATCCGACCGGGATAGGCATCGACTTCCACTTTGACCGAATCCCCGTTGGTAACCCTTACCACATCGCTTTCGCTTACATCCACTCTCACTTCCATTCGTGTCAAATCCGCAATGCGAATCATCTCCGTGCCGGCCATTTGAATAGTCCCAACCACCCTTTCACCCAATTCCACCGACAATTTGGTCACGATACCGTCCATCGGGGCCAAAATATTGGTTCGGGCCAACTGCTCCCGCATTTCGTTCTGGCTGGCTTTGGCGGATTGAACCATGAATTCAGCCCCTTCCACCGCCTGCTGGGCGGATTCTATATCCTGCTGAGCCGACTCGTATTGAGAACGAGCGGCCTCCCATTCGGCCTGGGTGGCGACCTTGTCTTCGTACAGCTTGGCCGTACGCTTGTAAGCGGGTTCAACGGTGAGTCGCAAAATATTCTGAAGTTGCCTTAAACGAACTTTGGCAGAGGCTAATCCGGATTTGGCATTGTTTACCGCAGCTTCGTTGCGGTCCAAGGCGGCCGCCATCATTTCCGGATTGATCTTGGCCAAAAGTTGGCCTTTGCGAACCGCATCCCCTTCTTTGATGTTGAGAACCACGATTTCTCCTGAAACTTCCGAAGATATTTTGACCTCAGTGATCGGTTGAATTTTACCACTGGCCAGCACGGTTTCCACTAAGCTTCTCGCTGCCACCTTTTCTACAGCCACCTCCAAAGGGGGCGTTTGGCCCCACCAGCCTTGGCGACGGCCCACTGCAGCCAAAACCGCCATAACAATGACCACGACGGAGATCCATAGTATTCGTTTATTTGATATTGCAGGCATCGTTCTAAGAGGTTCAGGGGTTTTTCCAAGAGAAATTTCCTTCGTAAAAAGCCAATACCTTGAGTCGGAAAATTTCTTCGTAATAAGCTTGTAACCAAGAGGATTCGGCAATTTGAAGGCGGTTTTTGGCGTTGAGGTAATCTGCCAAAGGCAACAAACCCTCCTCGTATCGTTTGGCGGCCAAGGTGTAATTGGCCTTTTGGGCATCCAAATTGATTTGGTTCGTGGAGAGCCTGGCCACGGCGGCCCGGTAATCGGTGACCGCCCTGGTAATATCGCTATACAACGTGTTTCGGGATTGTTCGCTTTGTAGCCTTGCCAATTCCACGGCATTGCGCGATCGTTGTTCGGCGATCCGAACCTGCCCGTTGTTCCACAGGGGTATGCTCAGGCTAAGCCCCATTCCGCTACCCAAATTGTTACGAAACTGCTCACCGCGAGGCACCAGACTGGTTCTGTACTTGGGGATAGGTTGCACCACCACTAGGTTGGGGTCGTTTTGGAGATAACCAATGGGTCGCACCCCGTCGATTTCGGGGAGCAAAATAAATTGCTGACTGGTCGAAGCAAAGAGGGTGCTCAAATTAACAAAAGCCCCAACCCTGGGATAGCGGAGGGCCTTGGTGGCTTTGAGGTTGAATAACGATTGATTCAAACGTAAATCGGCCGCGATTACCTGAGGTTGCTTGCCCACTGCGTCACGATACAGGGCGTTCGCGGTGCCGGCGTTCCAAGCAGCGCCTCTTAGACTTGCCGTGTCCGGAGCAGCCACCTCAAAGCGTTCCGGATCGGGGACCTGAAGCAGCAAAGCCAAGCCAATACGAGCATTCATCGCCGTATTCATGGCATTGGTCAATGTGACCTCGTCCGAAGCCAATTGAGCCTCCAAGTTGTACAGATTATCCACCTGCAAGGAGCCCGCCTTGACCAATTGGCGGATTCGGGTTAATTGGTTGGCGGTAGAAGCCTTCTGCTGTTGCGCAACCGTGGTTAATTCCCTTGAAAGCAGAACCTGCAAATATGCATTCGCAATGCTGAGGGCGATATTGTTGCGCAATGCCTCTTGCTCTTGTACCGAGGCCCCTTGCCCCAAACGGGCTGCCTTCAGTTGATGTTGAAGCTGAGAACCTTGGTAGATTAGCCAAGAGCCGTTGATTCCCAATTGATTGGACTCCACCGTTCTTTCGATAAAGGTATTGGTGAAGGGGTCAATGGCACGACCACTGTTAAAGGCGAGACCTGCCGAGGCGTTCAGTGATGGGGTCATGGCCAAACGCGCCGCTTGCAGGTCCAGTTTGGCCCCGTTCACCTGCAATGCCCCTTGTTGCAGGGATAAGTTGTGCTCCAAGGCATAGCGCACGCATTCCTCTAAGGTCCAACCCGAGTGAGCGTTCTTGGTGGAATCGGAAGCATAGCCCGCGGCATAGCCCTCAAGCAGAATAACTAGGAATAGGGTTATTCTACGCATCCACAGACGCAAGCCAAGGGTATAAGTCGCCATAGAAGTTCCAAAAATCGTTATAAATCAATCTCCCGAGGTAATCTTTCCTTGAATTGCCGTTTGAATCCCGAACCATGGGCTTCAAAAGCTGCTTCGATGCTTTCTTTTCGAATTAATCCATTCCGGGGGTATTTTTGGACTTTCCGTTGCATAAAATTATATTATGAAAATTGCTATTGTCGGTACCGGCTATGTTGGCTTGGTGACCGGAACCTGTTTTGCCGAAGTAGGGATCGAAGTTCAGTGCATTGATATAGACCAGCGCAAAATTGACGGCCTCAAAGCTGGCAAAATACCAATTTACGAGCCAGGTCTGGAGGAAATGGTTTTGAGAAATTACAAGAACGGCCGACTACATTTCAGCACCCATTTGGGCGAAGCTATTCAGGGCGCGGAGGCCATCTTTATCGCGGTGGGGACCCCTCCCGGCGAAGACGGGAGTGCGGACCTCCAGTACGTTCTGGGTGTCGCCACCGAGATCGGAAAACACCTTCAACACTACGCGGTGGTGGTCACCAAATCCACCGTTCCGGTCAGTACCAGCCGCAAAGTCCACCAAGCCGTACACCAGGCCATGCAAGAACGGGGCGCAAATATTCCTTTTGACGTGGCCTCCAACCCCGAGTTCCTCAAGGAAGGGGCCGCGATTGAAGATTTCCTCAAACCAGACCGCATTGTGGTGGGTTGCGAAAGCCAGCAGGCCCAAGACACCCTTTCCC
>VHBD01000072.1 GCA_016872125.1 Sphingomonadales bacterium | reverse complement strand
CTGGGCCAATTTCCCGTTGCCCAAAAAGACCAGGTTCATATTTCCAACGATTTGAATTAAAAACGATAACGAAGACTCAGGGTGATGGGGTATCCCTTAGGCTCCGCATGGGCGGTGGTGAACCCTGCCCAGGGATTCAGGGGAATCCTTGAAGGAGGTATGGCGGGAACCACGCTAAAATCCAAACGATCAAAGGCTTTGAGATGAGCATCCACGTGGGCATCCAGAATCTGCAAGGCATAGGCTGCAAGGCTTAACAAAATGTAGGCATCGCGACTTCTTCTTAACAAATCTCTTTTTTGGATAAGAGAGGCCTCGGTATCCTTGCCCACAAAGGGGTCCACTGTGTTGGGATTTCCATCGGTTCGATCACGGTAAGCGTTGCGGTAGGTAAGATACAGATCAGCAGTTTGAGAGGTTTGATACACCATATAGCCTATTCCGCCCCATACAACCGGAACTTTCCAATAGGCTCGGTTGGTGATTTGCCCCCAACCCGGAAGCAAGGCTGCGCGGACTGTTACTTTGGATGGGGATTGAAGATACAAGCTGTCCTGAGCCTCCCCCGCAAAGCAAGTGAATGAAAGTATCCATACACAGAGCCCTATGGCCAACAATTTATTCACCCTAAAGCGTCCCATCGAAGATTAGGTCCAATAAGCGATTCAGGTCATCGGTATCGGTGAAGGGGATACGGATCTCGCCCTTTCCGTTGCCTTGAACCTGCACCCGCGTTGGACTTTCAAAATGCCTGCTGAGCCGGGTTTGAACCTGCAGGTAAGGGCCTGTTGATTCGGGCATTGTTCCCGCGGTGGTTGAAGGCGAGGTTGTTCTTGGAGCCGTCATGGCTTTGGCAGCCGCTTCCAAAGTGCGCACGCTCCATTTCCCCGAAAAGCATCTTTTGGCCAAATCCAACTGAACTTCGATGGGAGTGACCCCCGCCAAAACCTTGGCATGCCCCATTTCCAAATCCCCATTGCGTATGGACCATTGAATATCGGGGGGCAATTTGACCATCCTCATGTAATGGCTGACGTTGGGTCTTGACATGCCCACACGCTGACCGATTTGATCCTGATTCAAATTGCATTCCTCTTGAAGGCGGGCCAAAGCCAAACCGATCTCGATAGGGTTAAGGTCCTTCCTTTGGAGGTTTTCAACCAAGGCCATTTCAATCATGCCTTGTTGACCTGTATCAACCACATAAGCCGGCACCTCGGTCATCTTGAGCAAGCGAGCCGCCCTCAGTCGTCGCTCACCCGATATCAGCTGATACGAACCGGGTCCCACCCTGCGTACCGTCAAAGGCTGGATAATCCCCAATTGTTCAATGGATTGTTTGAGCTCATCCATAGCTTGCTGATCGAATTGATCCCTGGGCTGAAAGGGGTTGACTTTGATTTGATCCAAGGGAATGAATCCTTCGCGGACAGCCTGCTGAAGAACTTCTTGATCCTCGGGCGACAGGAGAGCGTTCAAGCCTCTGCCTAAAGCAAGTTTTTTGGGATTTGCCGCCATATCAATCGTTCAGGTACCGATCTTCTTCGGCGACCTGGGTGTAGTTGTTTTTTTGGAGTATTTCGCGGGCAAGGTGCAAATAATTGGTGGCGCCTTTGCTCGCTGCATCATGATGAATGATCGACAAACCAAAGCTGGGCGCTTCACTAAGCCGGGTGTTTCGGTGAATAATGGTATCAAAGGTCATGTGGCCCAGATTATTGCGGACATCCTCGGCGACTTGGTTGGATAGGCGCAACCGACCATCGTACATGGTCAATAGAATTCCCTCAATGCGTAATTCGGGGTTAAATCGGTTTTGCACAATTTTGATGGTATTCAAGAGCTTGCCCAATCCTTCTAAAGCAAAATACTCACATTGGACCGGGATGATGACCGAATTTGCAGCCGTTAAGGCATTGATCGTGATGAGGCCCAGGGAGGGTGAGCAATCGATGATCACAAAATCGAAAGATTCAAGAATGCCCTCCAATGCACTTTCGAGTATTCGTTCCCGCTGTGGGCGATTAATCATTTCGATTTCTGCTCCTACCAAATCAATCGAAGCGGGGAGCATCCACAAACGTTCCGCCTGGGTTGGGATCAAGGTTTCTTTGACACTGAGACCATTGACCAAGCATTCATAGATTCCGGCCTTGACGGTTTTGGGATCCGTACCTAGGCCAGAGGTTGCATTGGCTTGTGGGTCTGCATCAATGATCAGGACCTTGTACTCCAGTATAGCCAATGCAGAGGCCAGGTTGATGGCCGTGGTGGTCTTCCCAACCCCCCCTTTTTGGTTGGCAACTACGATGATTTTACCCATTGATTATCGATATGAAGGGTGCTGGCTGGTTAGAGGTGGTTTGGTGGTCTTGGACCATAGAACAAGGGTAAATTTACCACGTCGATGATGTTCAAAGATACAACGATGGTTCGTGCCCTGATTCTGGGGTTACTGGGGTTTTCGGGGCTGGGCTTCTTAGCATCCTGCCACCAAGACCGCCCACGGGGGATGGTATTTCACTACAACCAAGAGAGCCCCCTCTTGAGTTTGGATCCCGCCCATGCCAGGGATCAAGCAGGAAATTGGACAGCAAGGCTATTGTATAACCGCTTGGTAGAATTAAACCATGCTCAAGAACCTGTTCCCTCTTTGGCCACTCGATGGTCCATTGATTCCATGGGATTGATCTACCGCTTTACTCTGAGAGACTCGGTTTGGTTTCATCCCAACCCATGCTTCGGTAGGCTGAAGCGTTCAACCCGTCCTCTAAGAGCGGAAGATGTGGTGTATTCACTCAACAGGCTCAGTGATCCAGCCACGGCCTCTCCCGGGGCTTGGATCTTTCGGGATCGACTTGCCCCTCGTGGAATCGTGGCCACGGATTCCTTGCATCTCGAGATTCACCTACGTTCGCCATTCCCACCGATGTTGGGTTTGCTCAGCATGGGCTATTGCTCGGTTGTTGCCCCCGAAGCGGTAAGCTATTATTCCGAAAATTTTAGGTCGCATCCCGTGGGCACCGGCCCCTTTCGTTTGGCGTATTGGGAGGAGGGCGAAAGCATGGCGCTGCACCGGCACTCGCATTATTTCGAAAAAGATAACGAAGGCCAAGCCATCCCCTACCTTGACGCGGTACAAATTCACTTCATGGCCGACAAAAGCACGGCGGCCATGGCCTTTCTGCAAGGTCGATTGGACGTGTATTGGGGCTGGGATGCCGCATTTCAACGTTACCTGTCAAGGGCAATGCCTGCTTTGAGTCCAACTTTAGGCAAGACCTATCAGGTTATCAAGGGGCCCTACCTTAACACAGAATACATTGGTTTTCTGATGAATCCCATATCGCAAGCGGCGCATCCCGCTTTGCAAGATTTGCGGGTTCGCAAAGCGTTGCATCATGGAACCGACCGGCGTACCTTGGTGAGGGCCTTGCGACGCGGAATAGGTTATCCGGCCTACGCTGGTCTCGTTCCCCCAGGATTACCCGGATTTGATTCCAGCAAACTGGAGTCATCACCTATCCATCGAGATCCCTATGATCGTCAAGTAGCCCTAAGGTATTTGAAAGAAGCAGGCTACGGTCCTGATCGTCCGCTTCGCTTGTCGTTGGAGACCAATCCATCGTACGCGGATATTGCTCAATTCCTTCAAAACCAATGGGCGAATCTTGGTGTTCAAGTCCAAATTCGAGTCAGCCAGGGGCCTACCTTGCGCCAAATGATCAGCGGGCAAGAAGCTACCATGTTCCGTGCCAGTTGGATTGCCGATTATCCCGATGCAGAGAATTACCTAGCTCTTGGGTACGGTCCTTATGCCGTACCCAACGGCCCTAATTATACGTGTTACAATAACCTAATTTACGATCGCCTTTACCGCCAATGTTTGAAAGAAAACGATCTCCTGAAACGCGTGGTTTTGTACCGGGAAATGGATTCTATTATGCAGCATGATAGGCCTTACTTGGCCTTGTATTACGACCAAATGCAACATGCCCTGCAGCATGGTTGGACCGGTTGGAAGGTAAGCCCGCTAAACCTCCCGGACTTTCGCTACCTTCGCCGCGTTCCAAGCCGTTAAGGTCCTCGTGATACCAACCAACCGCATTCTGCTGAGGGACCATTGGGTCCTGGCCTGGCCCATCATCCTGGGGCAAATGAGCCATATGGCTCAATCGGTGGTGGATTCGGTGATGGTTGGACGCTTGGGGGCGGTACCGCTTGCGGGGGTATCGGTAGCCGTAGGAGTCTTTAATGTGCTTTTGGTTTTTGGTATTGGCCTTTCGTTGGCCGTCACCACCCTGAGCGCCCATGCGCGCGGTCAAGCGGATACCGAGGAAGGCAGCAGAGTTTTGTTGCATGGTTTTTGGGTTTGCCTTTTGGCTGGGCTCTTGATGCAAGGCCTCTTGATGCTTGGCATGCCTTGGTTATCGCTGTTGAACCAAAAACCGGAAGTCGAAGCCCAGATGCGGATCTACTTGGAGGGTTTAGGGTATTCCTTTTTGCCCATTATGCTCTTTCAAGCTTTTCGGCAATTCATCGAAGGTTTGGAATGGATGAAACCGGCGCTGTGGATTGCGATTTTGAGCATCCCTTTGAATGCAGGGCTCAATGCTCTCTTGATTTTTGGGTGCTGGGGTTTGCCAGCCATGGGAGTTGAAGGGGCGGCCTGGGCCACGGTGATTGCCCGATGGATCATGGCCCTGGCGATGATGGCTTATGTTCTCAATCAGAAAGAGTTAAGGATCTATTGGACGCATCAATTCCGCCTTCGTTACGTTCGAATTCAACCGTTGTTACGCTTGCTGATTTTGGGTTTGAGTTCGGCCTTTCAGTTCATCTTCGAAACGTCGGCCTTTGCCGGTGCGGCAGTGGTCATTGGGTGGTTGGGGGCGGAGGCTTTGGCGGCACACCAGGTGGCCATCAACATTGCTTCCATGAGTTTCATGGTGGCGGTGGGTATATCGGCATCCGCTTCTATCCGCATTGGGTACGCCAGGGGCTTGGGCGATTTGGGGCTAGCCCGTCGGATTGGATGGGTCGCGATGGGGATGACCTTGGCCTCAATGAGCCTCTGTGCCTTGGCCTTTGTGGTTTGGAACCGAGAACTTCCAGGTTTCTATGTTAACGACCCCGTCGTCCTTCGCTCGGCGTCCATTCTGCTCCTGATCGCTGCGGCCTTTCAGTTGGTGGACGGCCTGCAAGCTCTCGGTGTGGGCCTGCTTAGGGGCATGGAGGATAAACGTATCCCCACCCTTTTGGTCCTTGTGGCGTATTGGGTCGTGGCCCTTCCCCTGGGGACCTACCTGGTCCTCAACAGTTCCTACGGCCTGTACGGTATGTGGCTGGCCCTGGCCGGTGGTCTGCTTATTTCGGCCATCTTCTTGATCCTGCGCTTTCTGCATCTGACCTCTGGCGCGATGCCCAAGGACTCCGAGTCGGTATAACCTACCGTTGGTAGTTTTGGGTTCTTGATTTTAGACCCTGAAGGGTCTATAACAGGGTTTATGATTCCAAAAAAGCTTTTGGGTGTACATTTGCGGCGGAGAGATGGCAGAGTGGTCGATTGCGGCGGTCTTGAAAACCGTTGACTGTAACAGGTCCGGGGGTTCGAATCCCTCTCTCTCCGCATCCCAAGCAAATTGGCCCGCATAGCCAACGATTCGCGAGGGTTATACTAGGACCTCCCCCCCTGGGATGTCCGAGCGCTACGAGGACCATCCCTTGTCACTCATTGAATCTAATCTTGAAAAAAGCGGCCAGAAACGAAGTTCCTGCATGGGCCGCTAATTCTACCCCACCCCCGCCAACCCTTGGGCCGCTAACCAACCGGTGCTCCACGCAGCCTGAAAATTAAAGCCCCCCGTTACCCCATCAATGTCCAGAACTTCGCCCGCAAAATAGAGATTCGGGACCCGCTTGCTTTGCATATCGGTCAAATTCACATCGCCCAAATGCACCCCACCTGCCGTCACAAATTCCTCTTTGAAGGTGGTTTTTCCGTGCGCTTGGTAGGTATCGTTCGCCAAGAGCGCCGCGAAGCGATTGACCTCTTTTCGACTCCATTCCGACCAACGCTTGGAAGGATCCAAGTCGGCTTTATCGAATAGGTAACGCACCAAGCGAGCTGGTAAACCTAAAGCCAAATTGCCTGCGGCCACGGTCGCTCCATGCGCTTTCTGTTGTTTGAACAAATGTTCTCGAATTTGATCTTCGTGGAGGGCGGGCAACCAATCAACCGAGAAATCAAATCGATATTGACAGGTATTCAAATCTCTGGCAGCCAAGGCGGATAAGCGCAAAATAGCGGGACCACTTAGCCCCCAGTGGGTGATCAGTAAAGGTCCGGTGCTTGACCACTTGAAGGCGGGTAAACGTACCGAGGCATCCGGTACCGATACCCCCATCAATTCGGTAATGGGGTTTTGGGGTAAATTAAAAGTAAACAACGAGGGAACAGGCGGAACGATACGGTGGCCCAGGTCCTCCAACCATCGGTAGGCCTCCCCTTTGGGATGTCCCCCGGTCGCAACCAACAATTTCCTGCAATGCGCGATGCCTCCAGGACCTTCCATAACAAATCCTTTATCCACCGCACGTATCGATTCGTAATGGGTATTAAGCAAAACCCCCACCCCGTATTTCTCGGCCTCGGCGAGCAAACAATGTGCCACCGTCTCCGATCGATCGGTCACAGGAAACATACGGCCATCCGCTTCGGTTTTGAGGGGTACCCCCCGCTGCTCAAACCAATGAATCGTATCCTGAGCACCCCAACGTGCAAAGACCTGCCGTAATCCTTTACCACCCCGCGGGTAATTCCCCACCAAAATCCCAGGCTCCAAACAATGATGGGTCACATTGCATCGACCCCCTCCGGAAACCAAGACCTTGGACAGAACCTTAGACGATTTTTCGACCAAGGCAACGCGAAGCCCTCGATTCAACCGCGCTGCATTGACCGCCGCAAAAAAACCTGCAGCACCCCCACCCAATACCAGGATATCGACTTTGAGGTTCATCCAACCAAAGACTCAGACCGAAACCAAATCATAGTGCACACGTTCTTAGTGCACACGAACCACCTGCTCCAGAGGAACCCGAAATCGAGGCCCCCACACGCCGGCTTCGGTCCCCAATCCCACGGCGATGGCCATGTTGATTTCGGCCCCACGAGGC
>VHBD01000071.1 GCA_016872125.1 Sphingomonadales bacterium | reverse complement strand
TGGCGGATAATAAACGAACGATACGGTATTGAACCCTGTTGGTATCCTGGAACTCATCCACCAAAACATGTTTGAATTGTACTTGGTAGTAATTCAAAACCTCAGGGTATTGCTCCAGAAGTTTGAAAATATTCAAAAGCAAATCGTCAAAATCCATAGCCCCCGATCGGTGGCAACGCTCCACGTAGGTGCGATAAACCTCCACAAATCTAGGCCTTCCGGCCGCCTTGTCGCCTGCGATGAGGGAGACGTCTCCCGCATATTCCTCCACCAAGATCATGGAGTTTTTGGCCGACGAAATACGAGCATAGAGGTTGGAGGCCTTGTAATGGGCATCGTCCAAATCCAGCTCCCGAACAATGTTCTTGATGAGGGATTTGCTATCGTCCGCATCATAAATAGTGAAATTGGTGGGATACCCCAACAATTCAGCATGACGACGAAGGATTCTGGCAAAAACCGAGTGAAACGTCCCCATCCACAGGGATTTGGCTCGCGGACCAATCAAGACCTCGATGCGTTCCCTCATTTCCCCGGCCGCCTTGTTGGTAAAGGTGAGGGCCAAGATCTGAAAAGGGTCTTCTCCTTGTTGGATCAAATGAGCAATGCGGTAGGTCAAAACCCGTGTTTTGCCGGATCCCGCGCCTGCAATAATCATCACAGGACCCTCACTGCATTCCACCGCAGCTCTCTGGGCAGGGTTCAAGTCATCCAACCAATTCACGGCACGAATTTAGTTCAACACCGCCCCTTTCCGCCGAAATGAAAACTACGATTCCACCACGCTCTGCGATGTTCAATGTCTCAGCGCTCCACTATGCTCTGCGATGCTCATTGGCGAGCGGTAAGAATAAAATCCGCTGACCCCAGTCCAAAAGAGACTGCTCATCGCCAACCCTTCGATGAGCCAGGGCGTACAGGGCTTGTCGTTGCCGATACAGTTCCCAGACCTTCATTTCCACTTGCTCTTGGGAGAGGTTTCGAAACATCGGCCTTCTTTCGGTACCCATCGAAACACGGCGAACCAACTCATCCACTGGGATATCCAACCATAGAACCCAGCCATGTTGAAGCATACGATCCATATTATGCAATACAGCCCCTCCACCTGTGGCCAGAACCAAGGCATCGCGGCTATGAAATGCCTCTAAACATTGGGTTTCCATCTCCCTAAAAATAGCTTCCCCTTTGAGCGTGAAAATCTCATTCACCGACATCCCCGATCGTTGAACAATTGCCGAATCCAAATCCTCAAAGTCATACCCAAGGATCCTAGCGAGTAACTTTCCGGAACTGCTTTTGCCGCTCCCTGGCATTCCCACCAAATAAATCCTTGGGGGTCTGCAACGCAGTTCATTCGTAGTCATTTTAAGCGTTGAGTTTTACCCTGGGGTCCAAGACCGTGTACAACCAATCCACCACATTGTTAATCAGGACAAAGAGAAAACCTGACCATAAGACAACACCCATAACCACGGGCAAATCAAAAACCATCAAGGCGTCCACCGTCATCTTGCCCATTCCCTTCCAACCAAAAACATATTCCACAAAAACAGCTCCCGCTAACAAAGAGGATAGCCAACCTGACAAGGCCGTAACAATAGGGTTCAAAGCATTAGGCATCACATGCCGCCTCCAGACTTGGAATTTCGATAAGCCTTTGGCTTGGGCCGTGCGAATATAATCTTGTTGCAAGACATCGCTCACCGAATCTTGGGTCAATTGCACCACCACGGCCAATGGCCGAATGCCCAGCGTCAAGGCAGGAAGCAGAAGATTCTTCCATTGCAGTTGAGGCCCGTTCCAAGGATCCAATTCCCAGAGGTGCCCGCTCATCGACAAACCTGTCCAGGGTCCCCACAGATACCCTAACAAGTAGGCCAACAACAAACTCACCAAAAATGATGGGGCCGCTACACCGGCCATGGACAAACCCATGAGCAGGGATCGAAGCCAGCCGGAACGGGTATAGGCCGCCAAGGTTCCCATGGTGATGCCCATCAAAGTGGCCAGGATCATGGCCGCAACCGCCAAAACAAGGGTTCCCTCAAAGGCATCGATCACCATCGTCACCACATCGCGGCGGCTTTGATAGGATTTACCGAGATAAGGAACCTTGAGGACCACCGCCTTGCTTTGACCCAAGGAAAACAAAGACAGGGACCTGATAGGAATTTCTCCCAGCTGATGCACCGACAAAGGGGATAAATCATTCAAAAAATGCAGGTAGCGTTCCCCCCAAGGCAAATCCAGGCCCAGTTCAGCCCTAATTTCTTGGAGGGTTTCAGGATCAGATCGTTGACCCAAGGTCATTTGGGCTGAATCTGCCGGCAAAACATAAAACAACACAAAGACCATCGAGGCTAAACCCCATAACACAGCAAGAGCGTGCAAGGATCTTTGCCAAAGCCAAGTCTTGCTAAGCCTACGAATCCAATCCAAGGTCATTTCAAAGCTTGTCAATCCCAAACAATCACCTGCAACAATTCTCAGAGAGCCTATCCTATAGCCTCTAGGGCTGCAAGCCGGTCAATTCCGCCAAGGCCTTGACATCCGGGAAGGTTCTTGCGGGGTATAATGCCTTTACGGTTCCTTTACGGAGGACCATTAGCCCAGGATTGGAGCGCATCATGGTCTTCAAGACGGTTCCATCACACTGATAGAAAGGCCATTGCGAAGCACCGTACCGAGTCATGAAGGTCTCGATTTCTCCGTTGCCGCTGCCGGTCAAAATCGCAATCCGAATATCTCGACTGCGGGCCCATGCCAATGCGCCAGCTACTTTGATCCACGCATCCCCGGAGGCCTTGTCCAAAAAGGGTGAGATGACCAAGAGGCAATGTTCGGCCTGCAGAAAATCATCCGTATACGCATTACCATTGAGATCGCTGATCACAAAATCATGGATAGGAGGCTTATAGCCTTTACTTACCAGTTCTGTTTTGCGATCAACATATTCCGCCTTCTCCCCATTGGCTTGGGTGATATCCCATGGCGCCTGTTCGGTAGTGTAGGTTCCAACCTTGCCATCCACTCGATAAAACCATAGATCCTTGTAAACGTCGGTGGGGGCACCTTCCGGGATGGCCATGCCTTCGGGTAAATTCTTCCCAACGGCATAAGGCCTGAAATCCAAATAGGGCAAATTATTCCAAGTATAAAAAGCAAAGCCCATTGTAGCAAAGGCCGTTATAGCCACCATGAACGGCCCTAAGAAAGCAGGGCCCCATGGACGTATGGTTTTGCGGTTGATGGCCAATAACACGATCATCACCAGCAAGACGACATCCTTGGAGAAGCTCTGCCATGGGGTTAAATGGAGAAAATCGCCAAAACAACCACAATCGGTCACTTTGTTGAACCATGCCGAATAAAAAGTCAAAAAGGTGAAGAACACTATCATGGCCAATAGCCATCCTATCACGGCCTTGACCTTCCAGCCCATCCACAAGGCTATTCCCAACACAACCTCCAGGACACAAATGGCTATCGCCATCCCCGTAGCCAGCGGAGCCATAAATTCCGTTCCAAAAACAACAAAATATTCTTCCAACTTGTAACCAAAGCCCAGAGGATCGTTAGCCTTGATGAGACCCGAGAAAATAAACAAGGCTCCGGTTAGGAACCTAATGAGATGGATTATCATTTTCATCATATTAAATTATAGATTAACAACGGGTTCGTCGTGTCGAATCAGGGCAAAAACAGCATAATTAATAATATCCCTGTAACCACCTTCGACCCCCTCACTCACCAAGGCCTGTCCATCATTATCCTCGATTTGCTTAATTCTCATTAACTTGACCATAATCATGTCGGTCAACGAAGAGGGTCGCATTTCACGCCAAGCTTCGCCGTAATCGTGATTCTTATTCGCCAACAACGCACGGTTAGCGGCTGCATGCAAATCAAACTGCTCCAAGGCCAAGTGCAAGGGCATATTCACAGGGTTTTCCAAAGCAACGCCGGCAGGTATCCCCATTTCCAACTGAATCAACGCCATAATGCTGTAATTAATGAGGCTTATGAACTCAGGCCTCACCCCCTCTTCGACCTTATGGGTTCCACTTGATTCAATATTGCGAATCCTGCAGGCCTTGATGTACAGTTGATCAGTCAGAGAGGGCAATCGAAAAATCCTCCATGAAGTCCCATAATCGCGGGTTTTCGCTTCAAACAAAGCTCTGCATTCGGCCAATACGGCGTCAAATTCCAAAAGGGTCTTCATAGTGGATTAGGGGTAAATTTACACCATGATAGCGGATTCATCCCTTTCGTTGGTTTGCAAGGGCAACTTACTCCCCTTGGATCAACCTCGTATCATGGGTATTCTCAATTTGACCGAGGATTCCTTCTATGCGGGCAGTCGTGTTCAACACGACGGAGCCTCCTTGCTGGACCGAGCGGGAGCAATGTTGGAGGCGGGGGCAGACCTTTTGGATTTGGGAGCTTGTTCGACCAGGCCGGGGGCCAACCCTGTGGAGGTATCTCTGGAATCCGATCGGATACAAGCCGGGGTTGAAGGAATTTTGAAGCATTTTCCCGAGGCGGTCCTCTCCGTGGATACATTCCGTGCAGCTGTCGCCAAAATTGGAATCCAGACCGGCGCTTGCATGATCAACGATATTGCCGGAGGAACCTTGGACCCTGACATGCATTCCACCGTTTTGGAGCTTCAAGTTCCCTATGTTCTTGGTCATTTGCGTGGAAACCCTGCAACCATGCAATCCCTCACCGAATACCATGATGTGAGCGCTGAAGTTTTCGAAACGCTGCTTTCCAAGGCCATTCAACTTCAAAATGAAGGGGCCAAGGATATTGTTCTGGACCCCTGTTTTGGTTTTGCCAAAACCCGCGAACAAAATTTTGAAATTTTGGCCAACTTACGGCATTTGACTCGTTTCGGCTTTCCTGTCATGGCAGGGATTTCACGCAAATCCATGGTGTATCAAACCTTAAAAATCGGCGCTGATCAGGCCCTCAACGGTACCACAGTAATGAATACTGTCGCTCTCCTTCAAGGGGCCAAAATCCTCAGAGTCCATGATGTTACAGAAGCTGCACAATGTGTTCAGCTATGCCAACAGATGCCTTCCCTTTATCCATCAATCTCTTCATAACCTCATGGAATTCTCGCAACATACCTGGTTGAATTGGCATAACCTAATGGACTGGTCCTTGGTTGCCATTCTTTTGGCCATTGCTTGGCGTTTGATTCGAGGCAGTTTGGTCGTTTACCTCTTGGTAGGGGTAATCGCCTTCAATTTGCTTTTTCAATTGGCCCAGTGGCTGGAACTCCCACTTTTCTCCGCGTTTTTAGAGCAGTTTGTGGGATTGGGCGTGCTTGCTTTGATCATTGTTTTTCAGCCCGAAATTCGAAAGTTTCTTTTGATGATTGGGAGGAATGCAGAACCCTCCAAATTAGGCAAATTGGGTAGGCTGATGGATAGCGAAGCCTACAACGAAGAGGAGGAACAGGGCTGGATTCGAGCGGTTTCCGAAGCATGCGCAAGGCTTTCCGAAACACGAACAGGGGCGCTTATCGTGATCGCCAGGACCTCGGAATTGAAGCTTTTTGCGGCAAGTGGAATGCCTGTCGATGCCTTGGTCAGCTCCGACTTGTTGGAGGCTATATTCCGCAAAGAATCGCCCTTGCACGATGGCGCCGTGATACTTGCCAAAGGCCGTATTCAAGCCGCCTCTTGTGTGCTTCCCCTGGATGAACATCATGCCAACCCTTCCGCTGCTCACGGGATGAGGCACAAGGCTGCCCTGGGAATGAGTGAACAAACGGACGCCTTGGTGGTGCTGGTCTCGGAAGAAAGTGGTCAAATTGTATTGGCGGACAATGGACAATTCTCTGAGCCCTTGACCCCAAACGATTTGATGCATCGCATCAGCAAGACCTTGTAATCTGAAGCGCCCACTGGGGTATTCAAATTACTTACGCAACCTCCTCCATAATTCCTCTTCGCTAAGCCCTAACAATTCTTTCATGGCTTGGGCTTGGGAGGCTAAACTATCGGCAGGATACTCCTCCAACAATCGATCCAAATAAAAGGCTGCGGAGGCCGTGTTTTGCAAATCTTCGTTGAAAATCAACGCGTTGTGAAACAAGGCGGAAGCCGCAAGGTCGTGTTGAGGAAATGCTTCCGTTAAGGCTCTGCCGCATTCTATGGCCTGTGGATAAGAACCTGCAGCTCGGAATGACCTGGACGCCTTCCACAAAGCCACGGGGGCATAGGGTGTTGACTGATATTTATTCGCCAATTCCACACAAAGCGTTCCCAAAGAGTCCAGTAGGTTTTCATGGTTACTTTGGGCCAAAGAATCTTTGGCCAAGACTCTCTCGAGGGAGTCAATTCGTGATCGCAGAAGCTCCAAATACCGCGTAGAATCCGCAGAAGCACTGCGTTCATTCTCAGGGATTGTTTGGGTCCCTTGACCGCAAGAGCTGAGAACAAGGACCCAAAGTCCCCAAACAAATAGCCTGCTCACTTTCAAAATTGATTTCATGGATTGAAGGTAAAAAATTAGGGAATCAAGGGGATGATCTGGCAATGCTGATGGCAAGATCTCATCAAATCCTGAACCCGAACCCGGTCGGTATCGGTCAAGAAAACGCGGGTTCCCTCTCGGGTCAAAGCCTGCATGGCTTTGGTAAGGCCTTGAAGTCTGCCTTGGTCCAGCTTTTCGAAAAGATCATCCACCAACAAATAAACAAAGGGCTTGCCGCTCTTCACAAAATACTGGCATTGAGCGAGCTTAAGGGCCAGGACCAGAGATTTGCGTTGGCCCTGCGAGGCGTAGCGTTTCACGGATTGCGCTTTGAGCATAAACTCCACATCATCCCTTTGGGTACCCCACAGGGTTAAGCCCGCCTCCAATTCTTTGCGCAAGAGAGGCCTTTGATCGGGAACACGATGGGCTTCCCAATCGCTGAGGTAACGAAGTTCCGCGGGCTCGCTGGGACCCGCCATTTCGGTATAAAAGGTTTGGAGGTGGGGCTCGAAATCCGCCAGCCACCGGCAGCGGCTGATGTGAATAGCCTCATGGCTTAAGGTCAGTTCCTGGTCGTACAGCGCCAGCAGTTCCTGATCAGGCTGCCCATAAGGGCCAACCGCTTTGAGCAAGGCATTGCGCTGTCCCAGAAAATGATCCCTGCGTAGAAGCCTGCCCACATAGTCGGGATAGACCTGGGCCAACATCATATCCAGCCATTTGCGGCGCTCCGTGCTCCCCCCTTCGAT
>VHBD01000070.1 GCA_016872125.1 Sphingomonadales bacterium | reverse complement strand
GCGGCAGCCGACGAGACCGCTGCAGCAGTCAATGAGGGCCAAGATTCCATCCACTATGTATTCAAGCAAAAGTTTATCGAGGGGGACGTGGTTTGGATGGCTCCGGTACTTCTTTGTTTGATTTTTGGATTAGGGGTTATCATTGAGCGGGTGATCTACCTCAATTTGGCCACGACCAACACCTCCAAATTGCTGAATAAGGTGGAAGACGCCCTCAAAGGCGGAAACCTCGATGCCGCCAAGGAGATTTGCCGCAATACCCGTGGCCCTGTTGCCAGTATTTTTTATCAAGGTTTGGAGCGCTCCAACGAAGGAGTGGATATTGCCGAAAAGGCAGTAACCTCCTACGGCTCGGTTCAAATGGGTCAATTGGAAAAAGGCTTAATTTGGATTTCATTGTTTATTGCCCTTGCCCCCATGCTCGGTTTCTTGGGAACGGTTGTGGGTATGATCCAGGCCTTTGATGCGATTGAAATAGCCGGTGATATTAGCCCATCTTTGGTTGCGGGCGGTATTAAGGTGGCCCTTTTAACCACCGTATTTGGTTTGATCGTGGCTATGATTTTGCAGGTATTTTACAATTATTTGATTTCCAAGGTTGACTCCTTGGTGAATACCATGGAAGATGCTTCCATCAGCCTCATCGATTTGTTGGTTAAATACGGCAAAAAGTAAGTCGATATGGAATCGGAATTTTGGATTGATGCCGGACTTTGGTTGTCCTACGGCATGTTTTTTGTTGGCCTGCTCGCCGCATTAGCTTTTCCTTTGTGGGAGATTGTGACCAATTTGGACGCGGCCAAGAAAGCTTTGGTATCCATTGGTTCATTGATGATCATTTTTGGAATATCGTATGCGATTTCGGGAAATGAGGTTCTCCCAGCTTATACCAAATTTGGGATAACACCATTTTTGTCTCAACTCATCGGCGGTTCTTTGATCATGCTTTATATCACCAGCATTCTCACCTGCATCCTTTTAATCGCAGGGGAAGTGTATAATTTGTTTCGTTGAACCCTAAAGGAAATCGAATTTAGATTCCAAAGCGGCAACCATGGCAAGACCGGTACAAGAAGTGAATGCAGGATCGATGGCGGATATCGCCTTCCTGCTGTTGATATTCTTTTTGGTAACCACGACGATTGACACGGACAAAGGAATCGCCATCAAGCTTCCCCCAATGCCCGAAGAAAATCAGCCCAAGAACGATATCAGGATCAAGGAACGCAATGTGCTGCAAGTCTTGGTGAATGCCAACGACATGCTCTTGGTGGACGGTCAACTTTCTGAAATCAAAGAGCTCAAGCGTTTGGCCAAGGATTTTATTGACAATCCTTCCAAGAATCCCGAATTATCGGAATCTCCACAGAAGGCAATTATTTCCCTGAAGAACGACAGGGGCACCTCGTACAACATTTATATACAAGTGCACAACGAGCTCAAAGCAGCCTACAATGAATTGAGAGATGCCAGGGCAAGAATGTTATACGGTCGTGGTATGGATCAGCTCCCCGAAAGTCGTCAAAACGAGATTAAAGATTATTACCGACAGGTGATTTCAGAAGCTGAGCCTGAGGGTTAAGCTTTGAATTCAACCAGTCCTCACCCTTCGGAGCCAAGCCATGAAGCTTAACAAAAAAGAAAAACCCACCCCGGCCATCAGTACGGCATCCTTGCCGGATATCGTTTTCATGTTGCTTTTCTTCTTCATGGTGACGACGGTGATGCGGGAAACCGACCTCAAGGTCAAAGTCGTTGTCCCACAAGCCACCGAAATTCAGAAGCTGGAGAAAAAGTCTTTGGTGTCTTACATCCATATCGGGGTACCTACCGAAACTTATCGCGCTCAGTTTGGAACAGCACCGCGCATTCAGTTGAACGACGCCTTTGCCACGCCTTCCATGATTGCAGAGTTCATTGACAAAGAAAGAGCGGCAAGGTCAGAGCAGGAAGTGCCTTTGTTAACGACTTCCATCAAAGCTGATCGTGAAGTCAAGATGGGAATTGTTACGGATGTGAAGCAAGAGCTGCGCAAAGCGAACGCACTCAAGCTCAATTACTCCTCCAGTTTACGGACCGAGGTCTATTAGGCCGGTGGCAGATTCCGCTTTAGATCGGATCAAGGCCCCGGTAGCCCTCGAATTGGCCGGATTTGAATCGGTGTTTCGGGACCTCATGCGCAGCAAGGTCCCCTTGCTTGATTGGATTACTCGTTATATCGTACGACGCAAGGGCAAACAAATACGGCCGATGCTGGTTTATCTGTCCGCGCGATGTTATGGCGAATGCGGTGAACGGACGCGTAGAGCTGCCGCATTGGTGGAGTTGTTGCATACCGCAACGTTGGTGCATGATGATGTGGTGGATGGAGCACCTATGCGCAGAGCCTTTTGGAGCGTAAATGCTTTATGGAAAAACAAAATTGCCGTCTTGATTGGGGATTATTTGCTCAGTAGAGGGCTTTTGTTGGCCTTGGAGCATAAGGATTATTCGGTCTTGCATCTGACATCGGATGCCGTCCAAAGAATGAGCGAAGGAGAACTCTTGCAAATCGAGAAGGCGAGACGTTTGGATATCACCGAAGAGGTTTATTTCCGAATTATTTCGGCCAAAACCGCCTCTTTAATGGCTACCTGCTGCGCAGTGGGAGTTGCTTCGGTGCTCGAAGAAAATTCGGATTCAAGGGTAGAGCATGCGAGGCAGTTTGGGGAAATCCTGGGGATCGTTTTTCAAATGCGGGATGACTTGCTTGATTTTGAGGGTCATCGTACAGGGAAATCGCCATTAGCCGATATCAAAGAAAAGAAACTTACCTTACCCTTGATCCATGCCCTGGGGAAAGCCTCCTTTTTGGAGCGGCGTAAAGTTATCGGGATGATCAAAGACCGCCCGGATCGAATTGATAACATTAATTATATTATTCAATTCATTGAAAGGTCCGGAGGCATTCAATACGCGACGCAAACCATGCAAACCAAGGTGGAGGAGGGAAAGGTTCTTTTGACATCTTTTCCGGAAGGAGAAGCAAGACAAAGCTTACAGGATTTGTTATGCTTTGCGGCCAACAGGAATCACTAAGGTTTTATTCGGTAATACCCTGTAAATCAGTGGTATTTGGGCCATCACTCAAGATTTTTAACACAGAATTAACGATTTCCCGATGATTGACCAAGCGAGGCACTTTGTTTTGGCCTCCTAATTTGTTGCGACTTTGCAGCCAACGGTAAAAGGTTCCGTCTGGCAAAACGATAATTTGAGGTTCCAAGACGGCCAAGTTTTTGTGGCGTTTGGCATCGTAATCGGAATTGACTTTGCGCAAGGCTTCGTCGAGGATTTGGGTGAAACGGGCCAGGTCATCCGGAGGTCTTTCAAACTCAATCAACCATTGATGCAATCCTGCATGCCCTGATTCCAGAAACATGGGTGCCGCGGTATAATCCCTGACCTCGGCACCGCAACATTGCGCGGCATACCCAATGCCATATTCTGCATTTTCGGCCATGAGTTCTTCGCCAAAAGCATTGATAAAGGATTTGGTTCGTCCGAGGATACGGAATTTGTAAGGGCTGGTGTTAGTGAACGTAATGGTATCACCGATTTGGTACCTCCACAGGCCGCTGTTGGTGGAAATGACCACCGCATATCCACGGCCCACTTGGACCTCATGCAGGGGAAGGGTTTTGGGCTGCTGGGCATCCAAATCTTCTATGGGGATGAATTCGTAATAAATCCCGTAGTCCAACATCAAAAGCATTTCATCTGTATTGGCTTCGTTCGCCAGTCCTAAGAAGCCTTCGGAGGCGTTGTAGGTTTCGAGGTACCACATGGAATCGGAAGGAAACAAGGTCTTGAATTGACTTCTGTAAGGGTGAAATCCAACACCGCCGTGAAAATAGACCTCCATCTTTGGCCAAATTTCAAGCATATGGGATTTGCCGGTCACCTCCAATATCCTACGGCATAACAACAGAATCCAGGTTGGTACACCGGCCATGTTGGTTACGGTTTCGAGACGGGTTTCCTGCACAATTCGTTCCATTTTGGGTTCCCAATCGTCCATCAAGGCGACCTCCAATTCAGGGGTCCGGACCATATGGGCCCAGAACGGTTGGTTGTGCATGAGCAAGGCCGAGAGATCCCCCGTATAGCTTTGGGTATTCAAGGGGTTAATGGCCTGGCTTCCGCCAATTGTTAAGCATTTTCCTTCGAACAAGGCTGCCCCTGGTCGCAAATTGCAATACACCGAGAGCAGATCTTTGGCGCCTTTGTAATGGCAATCTTGGAGGGCTTCTTCACTAACCGGGATGAATTTGCTACGATCGTTGGTGGTACCGCTGGATTTGGCGAACCATTTGGTTTCACCGGGCCATAACACCGACTGCTCTCCCTGCATCATGGATTGTACCCAGGGGGCAAGGTCTTCGTAAGTGCTCAAAGGCACCTTTTGAGCAAAGGATTTAGGGTCTTTGAGGTCGGAATACCCGTAAGTCTTCCCCCAACGGGTATCACGCGCCTGATGAATCAATTTCTGAAGGACCTCCTGCTGTACATCGTGCGGGTAACGCATGAACAGCTCCATTTGGTGCATTCTTTTCTTGAACCACCAGGTTGCCACCTGATTCAATACCGTCATGCTGCTTAATGGGATTCGATGGACGTAACAACGTCGAAGGACTTGCGCTTGAACTCAAAGTTTCGACCCAGGTAAAGGCGACGGACTTCCGGATCAGCGGCCATGAGTTCTGCAGGACCCTGACGCAGGATACTCCCTTCAAAGAGAAGGGTGGCTTCGTCGGTGATGGAGAGGGTCTCCTGCACATTATGGTCCGTGATCAGGACACCGATATTGCGGCGCTTCAGGGAATAAATGATATGCTGAATATCCTCGACCGCGATGGGGTCGACACCGGCAAAAGGCTCATCCAACAAGATGAAGGACGGGTTGGTGGCAAGGGCCCTAGCCATCTCCGTACGGCGGCGCTCACCGCCGGATAACAAATCCCCACGGTTATGGCGTATTCTACCCAGGTTGAATTCCTCGATGAGGCTGTTGGCTTTGGCACGCTGATCGGCTGCGCTGAGTTTGGTGGTCTCCAACACGGCGCGAAGGTTTTCCTCCACCGTTAATTTTCTGAATATGGAGGATTCTTGTGGCAGGTAACCAATTCCAATGCGGGCTCGTTGGTACATGGGCAGTGTGGTGATATCGCGTTGATCCACCCATACACGGCCACCATCGGCCTTGATAAGGCCCACCAGCATATAGAAGCAGGTGGTTTTGCCCGCCCCGTTCGGACCAAGCAATCCGACGATTTGACCTCGTTGCACCGATAGGCTTACGGACTTGACCACCTCGCGGCGTCCGTACTTTTTGCAGAGGAGTTCGGCGCGTAATTCCATTGCCTGCTATGGGGCCATGCGTAAATCTACAATTCGAGCCTGCATGGTCGCGACGCCTCGGTGGAAATTTTCTTCGAGATGAAAGGCAATATCCAAAGCCAGACCTTTGGCAAGCAAGGGTAACATACTGCCTTGACCAAAAGCAATTGCCGGAATCCGGGGACTACCTTCCTGCTGGATTTGAAGACTGAGGTGATTTTGCCCAACTATACGGCTGCTCCCCGGGCTGGCAAACACATTTCGCGCACAGAACAAAGGAGGTTTGTTACCGGTTCCGAAGGGAGCAAACTGCAGAAGGATTCGGAAAAATTTCGGGGTAATTTGATTCAAATTTAACTCAAGGTCAATGTCAAGCGAAGGACGTAATTGCCAAGACTCTATGGTACGGGCAACTGCTTCTTCAAACTTTTTGATAAAGGCAGGATAGTTCTGCGGTAACAAGGTGAGTCCGGCGGCGTACTTATGGCCGCCAAATTGTTCGATGGTTTCTGAACATTGGCTGAGGGCATGGTACAAATCAAAGCCCTGCACCGAACGGGCTGACCCCGTCATTTTACCGTCCTCCTCGCAGAAAACAACGGTGGGTTTGTAGAACCTCTCGACCAAGCGGGAGGCTGCAATGCCAATCACACCTTTGTGCCAGTCACGGCCACAGACCACGGTTGTGCATTGGGGCTTCATCTGATGTTGCAAAGCGGCTTGCTCAATGGCTGCAGTGGTTATTTCGGAGTCCGTATCTCTACGCAACAGGTTGCTGTTTTCGATTTCCATTGCCCAGTTTGCACATTCTCGTACGTCATCCTCCACCAGCAATCGAACGGCTAATCGGGCATCGCCCATTCGGCCAGCGGCATTAATTCTTGGAGATATCCCAAAAATAACATCATTAATTTCGAGTCTGGGCTTACGCGCCTGGTAATGTTGTAACATCGCTGTTATTCCAGGAATCGGACGCTGATTAAGCTTCTGCAAGCCGTAGTGGGTGAGTACGCGGTTTTCGCCCGACAAAGAAACCAAATCTGCGGCGATGCTGATGGCGACCAATTCCAAATGATCCAACAATTCGCTTTGGGGCCAATCAAGATGGCTGCACAAAGCGCTAAGCAACTTGAAGGCCACTCCGCATCCGCTAAGATCCTTGAAAGGATAAGGACAGGCAGGCTGAAGGGGGTTCAAAACGGCATGGGCTGCGGGGATCGTGGCTGCGGCTTGGTGATGATCGGTTACCAAAACCCGCAGTCCCTGGGCGTTGGCATAGGCGACTTCTTCCACGGCTGTGGTCCCGCAATCGAGGGTGATGATGCAACGGTAGCCTTGTTCCACGGCCCAGTCAATCCCTTGAGAGGAAAGACCGTACCCTTCGCGCTGTCGGTCCGGAATGTAGTAGCCAAGACCCTCGCAATACCGGCGCATGACCCTGTAACACAAGGCGACCGAGGTGGTGCCGTCCACATCGTAGTCCCCGTAGAGCAAAATTTTGTGGCCGCGGTCCATGCAATCTTGCACCAATTCAACGGCTTCTTGCATGCCCTTCATTCGAAAGGGGTCATGCAAATCCTCCCAATGCGGCCGAAAAAAGGCCTTGCTTTGGTCGAAGGTTTGAATGCCTCTGCGCTGCAACAAGCGAGCCAATGCCGAATCGATCCCCAGAGAAGCCGCTAATTCATGGGCAATTTCAGGATGTTCGAGTTCGTGAATGATCCACGCTTTGGCGGGAGCTTCTTCGGTAAGGGTAGGGGGCATAGGCAGGAGCGAAAAACCAATAGCTTTTGCCTAAAATTAAGAAGCATGCTTCAAAGGAGTTCGTTCTGTTCCCTTTGTTCAAAAAATTGTGCGGCAGCTGCTTGCTCTGCTTTGCGTTTGCTGGGACTTTCGGCATGGGCAACCTCT
>VHBD01000069.1 GCA_016872125.1 Sphingomonadales bacterium | reverse complement strand
CCATTCCCTCGATGGCTTTGACGAATTGCCAATAAACCTGCGGGTTGTAGGGGTTGCCAAAATTAAGGCAATTGGTGACGGCCAAGGGCTTGGCTCCAGAGCAAACAATGTTACGAGCCGCTTCGGCCACCGCTATGGCAGCCCCCTTGTGCGGGTCGGCGTGGACATAACGGGAATTGCAGTCAACGGTGAGGGCCAAAGCCTTTCCGTTTTCTTTGACCCAAACCAAGGAGGCATCGGAGGGATTCCGCGTACCCAGGTGGGCCGTGCCAATCGTATCATCGTATTGCTTGGCTACCCACTCTTTGGAGCAAAGGTTGGGGTGTGCACTCAAATGCTCCAATATCGGTAACATATCTTCTACCGTATGGGACGGTACCGGGATCCGCTTAGGATCAAAACCAGCAATCTCTTGAATATAATCCGGTTGGCTATAATTCCTGGTATAAATGGGAGCACCCCCGCCCAAGACCAGGCTGTCTGCAGGTACTTTGGCGATGAGTTGCTTCTCCATGTAGAATTCCAGATGCTCGCCTTCGATCACTTCCCCAATTTGTTCGCAGGGAATATCCCATTTGCGGAAGACTTCCAAGACTTCATGCTCCCGGCCCCTATGCGCCACGACCAACATCCTTTCTTGGGATTCCGATAGCAGCAATTCCCAACCCTGCATGCGGGCTTGACGCGTGGGCACTCGTTCCAACTGGATGCGCATGCCGGCTTGGCCTTTGGCAGACATTTCGGATGTGGAACAGATGATCCCCGCAGCACCCATATCCTGCATGCCAACGACTGACCCCGTCTGAATCAGCTCCAGGGTTGCCTCCAGTAATAGCTTTTCCTGGAAGGGGTCCCCGACTTGCACCGAGGGGAGGTCTTCCGCGGCATTTTCGCCCAAATCCTTGGAGGCGAATGCCGCTCCATGGATACCGTCTTTGCCGGTCCTGGAACCTACGATGAAAACCGGATTGCCAGGGCCCTCGGAAATGGCTTTGACCGTTTCGCCGTGGCGAACAATCCCCGCGCTCATGGCATTCACCAACGGGTTGACCTGAAAACAATCGTCAAAAAACACTTCGCCGCCCACCGTCGGGATCCCAAAAGCATTGCCGTAATCGCCAATTCCACGCACGATGCCCCGCATAAGCCAGTGTGTCTTGGGATGTTCCGCCTTTCCGAAGCGGAGGCTGTTGAGTTGAGCAACCGGCCTTGCTCCCATGGTGAAAATATCTCGGTTGATTCCCCCAACCCCGGTTGCCGCTCCTTGGTAGGGCTCGATCGCGGACGGATGGTTATGGGACTCAATTTTGAAGGCACAGGCAAGTCCATCGCCAATATCTACCAAGCCTGCATTTTCTTCGCCCGCTTTGGCAAGCATGCAATCCCCTTCCCGTGGTAAGGTTTTGAGCCATTGAATGGAGTTCTTGTACGAACAATGTTCGCTCCACATCACGGAATAAATACTGAGTTCCGTAAAATTGGGGTCCCGGCCTAAATAGTCTTGAATGGCACGGTACTCTTCTTCTAACAGGCCCAGGGTTAGAGCCGTTTCAAGTGAAGGCATGGGGATTCCATCGTTCGGTACAATGGAAGGGGACTGATGAGCCATGGTTTAGGAATAATGAACAGGCTAAGGGGAATTTGTCAAGAGCTGAAGACGCAGTGTTTCGTTTTTGATTTTTCTGTAAGTCATTCTTTTCCATTGCTTTGAAGGTACAATGGTCCGAACTTTTCCATCGGAGTCGATGGCCAAGATTTGCGTTTGACGTCGATCCTTTTGGGTAACCAAAATTCGGGTTTGCAAGCTAGTGCCGTCTGTACCGTTTGTGCTGTTCGTGGTAATTCGGGTAAATGCGACGCAAGTCCAATCAGGGTAGGTATTTTGCCAAGACGATTTCGAATCCGCCGCGAGGTCTTCGTACTTTTCGAGAACAGCGTAACGGATTCTTCGTCGGTTATGATAGGTAGCCGTGAAATATTGCCCTAAATTGTATCCTTGAACCCGGTATATTTTGGAATCAAGACGAAGGATCAAAAGTTTTTCTGCACTGCTGGGTGTAGTCAATCCCATAACATCCGTTTCCACAGCGTTTCTGGATTGCCATTGCAGCTCGACGGCGGCAGGATAATCTTTCCTGAATTCTTCCAGCATTGTTAAGGGCAATTTGCGGGCCGAAATTTTTCGAAAAGGTGGTGCGGCCTTGGTAGGCTGTAGCGAGTCAGATCCCTCTGACACCATATTGGGTTGTTGCGGATGAGGCTCAATTCCCGCAAATGTGGGTGGAAGCCAACTCAATGAGGTCAAAACAACCATGGTCCATAGCAACCCCCAAGAATTCCGTAGGGGAAGGTGAGCTTCCAAGCGACTTTGCATGGCCAAAAATACATGTTTTAAGGGGCAGAAGGGGATAGGGACCAGGCAAAGTAATTCAAGAATATATTTTAATTTCAAAATATAATATTTTGGCTCATCTTATGAATTTTAAATGAATAATTCTGAAATAAATATATTTTTTTCGTTCAAAAGCATCTAAAATTCATAAAAATTGGATTTAAATAAAAAATTTTTCCGAAAATGATGAATTTCTGAATTTCTGAATCTCCAAGAATTAAATTTACCCTCGAAAATAATAAAACACCTATCCCATGGCCCATCTCCGCCACCAAGCCCTGCAAAGCATCCGCCAAAATGCTGCCCCATTCGCAATGCCGGTTCCCTTCAAGAGCTCCGAACACTTTGCCGAAAACGTCTTCAACAAGAAAGCAATGCGCGAATTTCTTTCGCCGGAGATTTACGAGGCCCTCAACGAAGCCATCGACCAAGGCCATGGCATCAGTTCAGAGATTGCCAGGCAAGTTGCTAATGGAATGAAGAATTGGGCCTTGGCCAAAGGCGCTACCCATTACACCCACTGGTTTCAGCCGTTGACCGGGTCCACCGCGGAGAAGCACGATTCCTTCTTCTCGCTGAACAACGATGGTGAGGCCATCGAGGCTTTCAGTGGTAGCGCTTTGGTACAACAGGAACCCGATGCGTCTTCTTTCCCCAGCGGGGGTATCCGCAACACCTTTGAGGCCCGCGGTTATACCGCATGGGATCCCAGCTCGCCCGCTTTTGTGCTCGAAAGTCCTGCCGGAAAAACTTTGTGCATCCCCACCATTTTTGTTTCCTATACCGGGGAGTCTTTGGATTATAAATCTCCTTTGCTCAAATCCCTTGCTGCGGTCGAAAAAGCCGGCGTGGCTGTATGTCAGTATTTTGACAGGAACATCACACGGGTTTTCCCAACATTGGGTGTGGAGCAAGAATACTTTTTGATAGATTCGGCACTCTTCGATGCCAGGCCTGATTTGGTCTTGTCGGGCCGCACCCTGTTCGGCCATGGGGCTGCGCGTGGTCAACAGCTTGAAGATCATTACTTTGGTACTATTCCGGAACGGGTGCACACCTTTATGGTGGATTTGGAGAACGAGGCCTACCGCTTGGGTATTCCCCTCAAAACAAGGCATAACGAAGTAGCGCCGGGGCAGTTCGAATGCGCTCCTCTTTTTGAGGAAATCAACTTGGCGGTGGATCATAATCAGCTCCTCATGGACTTGATGGAGAAGTTATCCAAGCGCCATGGCCTTACGGTGTTATTGCACGAGAAGCCTTTTGCGGGGGTCAACGGATCTGGCAAACACAACAATTGGTCCTTGGGTACCAATACCGGGAAGAATTTGTTATCACCCGGCAAAACCCCCAAGAGTAATTTGATGTTCCTCACCTTTTTTGTGAATGCCATCAAGGCATTTCATGATCATGCCGATTTGATCCGTGCCTCCATTGCCAGCGCGGGCAACGATCACCGGCTGGGTGCCAACGAAGCTCCTCCCGCCATTATGTCGGCCTTCTTGGGGGATCAATTGTCTAGGGTTTTGGATGAAATCGAAAAAGGCAAATTGGACAAAGACCAGGTGGAGGTCCGCTCTCTTATGCACCAAATCAAAGCGATTCCCGAAATCCTGCTGGATAACACCGATCGCAACCGGACTTCTCCCTTTGCCTTCACCGGTAACAAATTCGAATTGAGAGCGGTAGGTTCTGCCTCCAATTGCGCTGCGGCCATGACCGTTCTGAATGCCGCCATGGCCCAAACTCTTACCGCTTTCAAAACCGAGGTGGACAAAGCCATCGGAGATGGTGAAAGCCGCGAAGGCGCTCTCCTTAAAGTTCTGCAGAAATACATCAAAGCCTCTAAGAAGATACGCTTTGAAGGGAATGGTTACGGGGAAGAATGGCAGAAAGAAGCGGCCAAACGAGGTCTTTCCAATTACCGAACTACCCCGGAAGCATTGGATGCCATGGTATCCAAATCCACGATTCATTTGTTCGAGAAAATGGGGGTGTACACCGAACGCGAAATCGAAGCCAGGCATGAAATTATGCTTGAGAATTACATCAAAAAGCTCCAAATCGAATCCCGTGTTGTGGGCGAGCTAAGCCTTACCCAAATCGTGCCTGCGGCGATGACCTATCAACAGCGCTGTTTGGAAAACCTCCGTTTGCAAAAGGAGCTGGGAATCAACGCCAAAAGCACGGCTTCCCTCAAAGTATTGGCTGAAATAATCGGACAACATATCGCCGCTATCGTGGAGCAAACCGAAAAGATGCGCCTGGCACGCAAAAAGGCCAACGAAATTGAATCCACCCGAACCAGGGCCCAGGTCTATTGCGAACAAGTGAAGCCGTTTTTGGAAAGCATTAGGGATCATGCCGATCGTTTGGAAATTTTGGTGGATAACGAATTGTGGCCTCTCCCCAAGTACAGGGAGTTGTTATTCCTCAAGTAACAGGCCTTAAGGGCTTTTTAATTTTCTTGCCTTCCTTCTAAAGCGGGGAATGCGTTTCTTTGGGTATGAATGAAGTTCAAACGCAAGGCGTAATTCGTATGGTCCTAAGGGCATTTTTGGGGTTTGGCATCCTCCTTGGAGGCTCATTGACCTGGGCTCAGCCCACGGAACATCATGGCTGTGCAGAGGCCAAGCTAGGGGCCATGCAAAGAAGCAGACTGTGGAAAGAAAGTGGCTTGGGAAGAGCTGCGGCGATTAATCGGGGGGCAGATGCCTACGATATTCATTATTACCGCTTTGATCTGAATGTTACCACGGCTTCCACGGCACTGAGTGGCAATGTTCTGTTCAGAGCGATCGTCTTGCAGGGAGCCATGGATACTTTTTGGTTTGAATTACGCTCGTTTTTGACCATTGATTCGGTGGTTTTCAACGGGCAGCGTTACCTGGGCTCTCAGCTGATTCGTGCAGGAGAGGTGGTTAAATTTCCTTTGAACCAGACTTTGCCTGCAGGATCCAACCTCGAATGCAGGGTTTATTACGGGGGAACCCCATCGGGCACAGGTTTCTTTGCGGGGGTGACCTCGGCGGCCTCATCGACCTGGGGGGTTCGTGCGACATGGACCTTGTCAGAACCCTTTGGCGCGCCGGATTGGTTTCCGTGCAAACAAGACCTATGGGACAAAATTGATTCCGTGGATTTCGTGGGTTCCTGCACCAACCCCAACAAAGTTGCTTCCAACGGATTGTTGTTTTCCACCCAAACTCTTCCGAACAACCGTAGCCGCTTCGAATGGAGAACCCGTTATCCTCAGGCATTTTACTTGATCGCTTTTTCGGTGGCTCCCTACACCGAGTATTTGAATTATGCAAGGCCGTTGCCTGGTGATTCGGTCTTAATTCAACATTGGGTGTACAATGCCAACAACAGTTCGGGTCAGAGCTGCCTCAATTTCTGGTTGAATAATATGAATCAAACCCCCGACATGCTGGAACGCTTCTCTAGGCAATGGATTACCTATCCTTTTCGTGCCGAGAAATACGGGCATATGATGGCTCCCCTTGGGGGAGGAATGGAGCATCAAACCATGAGCACCATGGGCAGCTTCAGCACCGATTTGGTATCTCATGAGCTTGCGCATCAGTGGTTTGGGGACTTAGTAACTTGCGCTACGTGGAGCGATATTTGGCTGAACGAAGGTTGGGCATCGTACGGTGAATACCTGTACCGTCAGGCGGCTTTGGGTCAAAGTTCTGCCAATTCATGGATGACTTCGGCGCAATCCTCGGCTCGATCGGTGACCAATGCCTCGGTCTATGTTCCAGCCGGGGCGGACGAAAATCGCATTTTCAATTCGGCATTGTCGTACAAAAAGGGGGCCTGCGTTTTGCATATGTTACGGCATGAATTAGGGGATACGGTTTTCTTTAGGGCCACGAGGCAGTATTTGTTAGGAAGACAGCATGCAGTTGCCACCACGGATGAATTCAGGCAATACCTGGAGGCGGGAAGCGGGGTCAATTTGCAACCCTTTTTTCAAGATTGGGTTTACGGGCAGGGTCATCCTACCTACAGCCTCAACTGGAATCAATCCGGGAACAATTTGTGGGTTCAGGTGAATCAAGCGGTAACTACTCCATCGGTGACCCCAACCTTCAGGAACAAAATCCCGATACGGCTCACGTTTTCCAATACCGGTATTCCCGCCCAAACGCTGTGGTTGCAACCCGGAGCTTCGGTCCAAGCGTATACCGTAGCAGGGACGATCTCCACCTTCAGCCTTGACCCGGATCAGATTCTCCTCAAAGGCAGCTCCACGGTAACTCGTAACAACAATCTTACTGGATGCAGGGCCACGGATTCCACCTTGGTCTTGCAGGGCTGTGTTGCGGTGGTTGGTCCCAGGGGCAGGATTTTTACTTCATCGGGGACCTTCGTGGATACCCTCAGGAATGTGGGCGGATGCGATAGTCTTCTGATTCAGCAAGTTAGCCTAAGTCCGGCTTGTATTACTTTGGTGGGAGATTCAGCTTGCCAAGGGGGCAATGCGTCTTTGCGCCTACAGTCCAATCCCCGAACGGCTGTGATCGCTTGGCAAATTAGGGTGGTTGGGGATCTAGGCTCATTTGGACCTCCTGTTGGGGGATGGGTGGATTCCTTTTGGGGTCCGCTGCAATGGAGCGGGAATCCGGGGGCTTGGACCATTTCGTGGTCCGGTTCGCCGCGTGCCACCAACGCATCGTCTCTTTTGAGTTTGTCCTTGACAACCATGGGAACTTTGGGGAGCATGCGTCTGGATACGGCAGCGGGGGCTCATTGGGTGCAGAGTTCCGGGATTCCTTTGCCGACTATGCAGTCCTTGCAGGCCCAAGGAAATCAGGGGCTGATTATTCGTCCATGCGGACAAGGCCCTACGCTCTCGGGTCGTGTTTCGTACGACCGCACCCCGCCTCTGTATTTGCAAGGGGCCGTTTGC
>VHBD01000068.1 GCA_016872125.1 Sphingomonadales bacterium | reverse complement strand
AGCCGAAACGCTTGTGCCCGCGGTCATATTCACCGACACCGGAATCGTAATTGTATCGCCAACGCACCCGACGGCACTTCCAATGGTGGAACTGATGCTTTGAGCCTTGAGCTTTTGAGAGGATAAGGCCAAAAGCAAAAATGTGCTAAAGCTACCAAAAAAAAGAAGTAGGATTTTTTTCATAAGGTTTTATTTACTCGGGATTTAGTAAATCAGAAAAAGCATTTTTTTAGCTAAACGGCGATTGATTACTGGTTATTGAGTCAAAAAAAAATGCGTTTTTGCTTTTGATTAGCAAAAATGACATTTTAACATCTAAAGATAGTGTAATCAGAATAAACTATGAATAAATCCCCCTTCTAATTCCAAAACGGATGCTCCAATGGGGGCGATTGCTACACCATGAGGATCAAAAGAATGATCAATGCTTCAAAACCAGCGCATTCTGCGAAAAAGCAGAAAAACAATTGAAATCATGGCCCCGCTAAGCCCCAAAAGGCCCCAAAAGGCCGTTTCGGTTTGGGCATATGGCAACGGGATGTTCATGCCGTACAAGCTCGCAAAGAGGGTAGGGATGGCCAAACAAATGGTCACGAAGGTCAAGGTTTTCATGACATTGTTCATATTGTTGTTGATCACGGAGCTGAAAGCCTCCATCATTTGGCCCATGATTCGTATGGATATTGTGGTCATTTGAAGGGCTTGCTGGTTTTCAATTTGAACATCTTCGAGCATGTCATCATCCTCTTCGTAGGTGAAATGCCGCAAGCGCCTCAGCCTTTCCAGCATGGTTCCGTTGGTCTGCAAGGCGGTAGTGTAGTAAATCAGGGCCTTTTCGTATTGAAGCAGCCCGACGATTTCTTTGTTTTTGAGGGAATTTTCCAGCTCGTCTTCCAGTTTTTCAACGATTTTGTTGATATTTCGAAGGTGAATAAGGAATTTGGAGGCTGTTTTGTGGAGAATTTGGAGAAGAAAGGTGTCCTTTTTGTTGGTGGTAAAGCCCCGAACTCTTTCCCTGACAAATTCCTGCACGATAGCGTTTTCTTCCTTGCAGAGGGTAATGGTCATAGACCCGGTCTGCATAATTAGCAGGGGCAGGGTAATAAAGGGAATGTCGTATTCCATGCCCCTAAAGTGGGGTATCCTCAAGACGACGAGCAGATAATCACTTTCTTTTTCGACCCTGGAGAGTTCGTCCAAGTCCAGGGAATCGGTTAAGTATTCGACAACTGGAGGGCAGTGCTCCTCCAGCCAAGCCGTATCCTTGTCATCCGGGTCCACAATATTGATCCAGCAACCGTTTTCCACTTCACGGATTTCGGTTAACCGTCCGTTCAAGGTCTGCAACAACTGAATCATGGGGAAGGGGGACTATTTCGATAGGCGAAGATGGTGATATACCAAAGGCCTGGCAAAAATAGGGTTTTCCAAGGCTATTGGGGCCTCCTACTACCAAGCCCCTGTAATTTAGGCCATGGTGACGGTATGCTGCATTCGAATCCCTTGATTTTCCAAAGCTGGCAAAATTGAGGAGTACCATTGGCTGCCCAAAGGTCGGATTAGGCCTGTATCCTGGATTTTACCTTGGAGATACAGCTCTACGGCCATGGCAAGAGGCAGTCCCACTGTTTTGGCCATTGCGGATTTATCGCCCCCATCGCCCTCTAAACAAAGGGTACAACGGTGGATTTCTGAATGACCGTCAGGGTTTTTGGTGCAAATAAGGTGGGTCATTAAGACCATGTCGCGATCCGAGGGGGACAAGGACATCCGCTGGATCATTCTTGTTTCTAACCAATCTGCCGGCGATGGCCACCGGGTATTTGCATTGGCATCCAAGCCCACTGCATCCATTGACCTTGGATTGCGCAGGGCTTCTCCCAAGTCCCAGATGCCCAAAAAGTCCCATAATTCTAGGACAACCTCGCATTCGGCATCCGAATAGCCGAATTCGATGGATAGCCTGGGGAAAAGGCTCTCCGCAGTTGGTAAATTGGCTACAAGCGCCGGTTCCAAGGCGCTCGATGCATTCAATCCCCAGCAGGCCAAAGGATACCATGCCGTGCAGAAATCTCGATGCCTCAAAGTACCTCGTATTACGGTATGGGCTTTGGGAATGCCGTACAATTCCGCATAAGGCAAGGAATTTCGGTTGAAATACCCCACCAAATCCGGGAAATCAGCAAGGTCCACTTCAACAACATCGCGAAACACATCCGGGTAGTTCAAGTGGCTGTTTTGATTATTTTTGAGGAATTGAGCAGGGCCGCCCTGTCCTGCGAGGATGACATTGCGCGGGTTCCATGAAAATTTGTAATGCCACGGGTTATTATCCGAAACAGGGGCTACAAGGCCGCCCGTATACCCTTCATAGGATAAAATCTGGTGGCCTTGGTGTTGGAGCTTGTCCAAGATTTGGACAGCGGTCATATGGTCCAAACCTGGATCGCAACCGCATTCGTTCAAGAATAACAGCCCTTTGCTTTTAATTTCTTCTTGAAGTGACTCCATTTCAGCTGTCTGATAGGAGGCGGTGAACATTGGTTTGTGGTATTTTAAGCACGCCTTGGCCACGGTCATATGCAGGTGAACCGGGAGCAATGAAATCACTAATGTTGCATTTGCAACTAATTTTTCTAAGCCTTCAATATCCTTACCAGGTTGCACCATGATGGCAAAGCAAGAAGGTAGTGATTGAACTTTGGCCAGGGCCCAATCCAGGTTTTGGTCGGCCACCACAATTTTGATTTTTAAAGCAACAGCCTGCTGGGCCAAATACTCAATTAAGTAGCCAGAAGATCTTCCGGCCCCTAAGACCAAAACGGTGCGCTCTGCCATAATTCCTTGAATGAAAGCTATTTAAGCGGTTGATAGTTGGGCATTTCCTCAAAGGTTAATCGCCCATTGCGCCAAACCAACGCGTCAAAACTGCCATCGGGAATGAAATCAAAACTCTCACTGGAAGGATCTGATCCTCTGCTAATCAAATGGTCAAAATAGACCAAGGAACGGTCTTTGTCCCACAGCATTTGAACTTGAACATCCCGAGGGTATAAAAGCTGCCATCGGCTAAGGCTGCGACCTTCATGATTAATCAGAGGAGCACCAATATGAACCATCTCCTTTGAGGGGTCAGGACAGAGCCAATCCAAGACTTTGCGTTGAGCAAAGGGTTCTCGAGCATCGTACCCCAGCACAGCATAGCATGCTTGACCATTGTAGGAGGCAATAACGGGTAGGATTTGGAAATAAACCGCACCAGGCCATTGGCGATTATCGAAAACATCTTCGTTTTCGAAGCGGTTGGCCATTTGGTCGATCAAAGGGTAGAATTTCCCTTTCTGTCCAAGGACGCAACCGTAATGCCTCCTGGAATTCTGTTCAAGAAGGACTGACCAGGTCACAATCCGCCATTGCTGGTCAGGGGTCACCAAGGTTGAAACAGAGGGTAAGTCCGACCAGGCCATTCCCCACGATTTCCCCGTTTTGACCAATCGAACCATTTCCTGCACAAAGCGATGGTTGGCGGCCCGTCTTTTGGCCACCGAAGTATCCTCCGAGAAAACTTTGGCCTTTAGCTTCATACCGTCAAAGATTTCGAGCGGGGTCTCTGGGGCGACTTGGCCGAAAACAAATGGCGTCAACAGCCACCAAATTATGGTGAATAAGAATCCAAGGCGATATCTTTTGAACATTGTTATAGGTCTTTATTGCGGGGTTTTGATCCAACGCAGGGTTTGGTACCGAATTGCAGGTTTGAGCAAAATTGGATTGGCCTGACTTTCAAGGTTTAGCAAATAAAGACCGGGCTTTAAATCTGGGATTTCCATGCGGTGGGTAAGTCCTGCGGCAAGGGTGCTTTCTGGGTTGGGCTTATCAATCCACTCCGAATTCCAAACTATTTGTCCAAGTTGGTTGGCGACCTGGAGGCGGACTATCTCGCGGTGTTCAGGAATCTGAAGGTTTAGGTGGGTATTGCTGGAAGGATTAGGGTAAACGGACCAGGATTTTTCAGCGTGTGGCACATCCGTTACAGGTAACGCAAAAAAACGAAAAAGGCCAATATTGGTCAAGTAGAGGTTACCCCCAAAATCATTTTGACTTGTAAACCGAACTCGATAAGAGCCTGGTGTTGTTCGTTGCAACAAAGGATGATCCACCTCGATTCGCCTAAAAGCTGAGGAGTCCGCAGGGTTTATTCCCGCATGGGATCGAAGAGAATCACCTCCATTTCGGTAAATTTCTTGGAAGGTATAGCCGCAGTCCGAAGAAAACGACACGATCAGACTATCTCTAAAAGCATTGTTGCGGTTGGAGTAGGCGACATCGAAATACAGCTTATAGCGTTGTCCCGCAGGTGCTCCTTGAAGAAAGAAGGGTGGAGAAACGAGATGATCCTTTTGGCGCAATCTCGCCGAATAATCCCGCATTTTGATCCCGGCAGCCCAGCCGCTTCCCCTTCCGTTAGCCCCGTTGCTCATCGGGTGAAAAGGGGATGGGGTAGAGGGTAATGCGTAAGTTGACCATGTTGCGGGTAACGTTGAACCGGTATAATCATCGTTGTCCGGGTTTTCGATCGTCCAATCGGAAACACGATGATTCTCTGTTACAAAGGGTAGTCGAAGCGAGTCATTGAAATGTTCCGTAATCAGATCATTGGCAGGTTGGATATTCCGAAATTGCAAGAAAAAATAATTGTTCAGGGTATCTCCTTCCAGGCCTTGCAAGGACATGCCGGTACCCAGCGGTCTCATTGGGCTGATGCGGAACATCCAGCGCTCCTGAGCATTCGAAAAGTTACGATTGAGGCTTCCAAGGGTTACCTCGCTTATTTGACCCGGGGCCAGGATTCTGCTTCCAAAAGGTACGGAATGATGCCAAACCTGGTTATCGTACACATCCATCATAAAACCATTTGCCACCGTATCCCCAAGGTTGGTAATTTTGAATTTCAAATTGGAGGACAAAGCGCTGTTTGGGGCACACCGTAATCCTAACACTGAACTGGAGGGGGAATCCAATCCAAGGATGGCGAGGTCGGGTCCGTGTTGAAAAGGAGGTGTAGGGGTATGCGTCGCGGCCAAAAATTGGTAGGCCGCATCGGTACGAATAATGCCCCGTCCGAAGAAATTGTCTTCGCCGGCAGGCCCCAGGTCCAATGCGGTTTGATACAGGGCATTGAGGATTTGACGACCGGATAATTGCGGAAAGGCCTCCTTGAGCAACAAAACTGCACCCGTAACATGAGGTGAGGCCATGCTGGTTCCGGATTTTTGGCCGTAACCGCTCGGTCCATCGGCAGAACGGACATTCACCCCGGGTGCGGAGACTTCGGGTTTGATTTGGACCATGGAATCGGAACCGCAACGACTGGGACCGTTGCTGGAAAATCCTGCCAATACATTCGATGCATCCAGTGCTCCAACACAGAATACATTAAGGGAGTCGTATATGACCTGTGCCGGGACACCAATGGTGTAGGGACCTGGACCGTTGTTGCCTGCCGAAAAAACATTGGCGATACCGGCAGCTTCTATGCTTAACAATGCTTGAGCAACCACAACAGCTTGGCAAACGCTATCCAGTCCTGCATTGGCTCTGCCCCACGAATTGTTGATCACATCAGGAACATCGGTATGGGTCGAGGTGTCGCCATCCGGGTTGAGGGCCCATTGGAATGCCCGCATAAGTTGTGTCCATGAACGAACCAAGGCCAAATTGGTTACAATCGGATCCGTTGCTATGAAATAAGCTCCATAGGCCACGCCAATGGTGTCGTTGTTGGAAGAATCCAAGCCCAAAACGGTACCAATCACATGGGTTCCGTGGTTTCCGATTTTGTCGGCCGGAACCGGTTCATCGTAGGCATACCAGGATTGATCCAAGCCCAAACGTTCCCCTATAAATTTCCCTTTTATGGCAGGATGTTGCGGCCAAACGCCGGTATCCATGAGCATGGCTCGACGGTTTTTGCCGGTATAACCCCTAGCCCACAAAAGCGGTGCTTGTATAGCACCAAGGCCTGGCTCTCTACCGTTGACCACCTCAGGGTGTTCCATATTACTTGATCCTGAATTTGATTCATAACATTGGGCTTCAGATTCAGATATTGTGTTGGCGATGGATTCGGTATAACCAATGGGTAGGGCATCCACCGGATCTATGGAGCGAATTTCCAGGCTTTGGCTTAGATGTGTAGCGGCCACCCGGTCCATGCGAAGGATCACCGCATTAACAATCCAAAAGGAGTCCAGCATGGACCATTCGGTCTGGTTTTCTCGGTTATATTGATCCAACCAAACCCGAAGTAAGTTGCAAGCCTTTGATGATTTGCTCATGCTCTCTTGGATCACGGTCGATTGCCTTTGGTGCAAGGGCAACGCAAGGGAATCAAAAAGAATGCTTGCCCCGGCAGCGTCGAATTGATCAGCAAAGGTGACCAGGTATTCCCCTTCTCCCTTGTCAATCGTTTGAGCTTGAGTGGAGCAGATCCCTAAAATGGCGATCATTAGGAAGCCTCTTGGGGTAAGTAGAGCCCTTTGGGTGATTTTCAATTGTGAAATCATATTTAGGAGAATTGGGGATATATTTGCGACCTGCCTGCCCAGGTGGCGGAATTGGTAGACGCGCTGGTCTCAAACACCAGTGAGCTAAAACTCGTACCGGTTCGACTCCGGTCCTGGGCACGTAAATAGGTCACGGTTCGAACCTCAACGAAAGACATGTTGCAGTAGGTCATTGCCGAATGCAAAGACCATAAGGAGGATAAGCAGGACCATCCCAACATATTGGGCAGCCATCAGGAATCTTTCGCTTAGTGGACGACCTGTGATCATTTCCACCAACAAAAAGACCACATGACCTCCATCCAGGGCGGGGATCGGTAGCAAGTTCATGATTGCCAATACCATGGATAGCAAGGCGGTAGTGGTCCAAAAACGCTGCCAATCCCAGATGCCCCCGTACATTTTTTTGGCAATGGCGATTGGGCCACCCAATGATTTTTCGACGGGGACTTCCCCCCGGAAGATCATCCCAAAGCCTTTGAGGTTATCCGATATAGTCTTCCATCCCAAGCGTGCCCCTGCTGGCAATGCGGCCAGTACGGAGTAACGAACAGTTTGGGTGGGGATTTGCTCCATGGCTGGGTAGAAACCGATGGTGCCTTGGTCACTGACCTTGACCAGAACATCGACAGGGTCAGCACCTGATCTTCGAAGGCTAAGGGTACAAATTCTGGACTTGTTGGCTTTGAGAATTTTCTGAACTTCATCAAAATACATAATTCCCTGACCGTTGATGGCTACGATGGAATCTCCGTCTTGAAC
>VHBD01000067.1 GCA_016872125.1 Sphingomonadales bacterium | reverse complement strand
CTCTGGTTTGTTTTCTAAAGGCAATAAATTCCTCTCCTTGTATAAACGAACATGTTCTTGGCTCTTGATGACTTGCCCGGTCATCGAATACCATGTGATTCGGTAATCGCCGACCGGGATACCGGATCCCCATTCAAGGGTACATGGACCAGCCACAGATGCGGGCTGAGGAAAAATTCGAATTTGAGGTTGATCGTTCCAAGGATTCGGTGAGAAGCCTGCCAAGGTCAAAGCCAATTGCATATTCGGTATCCCGTAACCATGGAAGGTGTCCGGGTTAGCCTGCCTGTTGGCGCAACGCTGCAGCAAATCAAAGATTTCCATGTTACGACGACCCGGCAGGGCCTGCCATAAACAGGTTGCTAATCCTGCCATGATAGGGCCTGAAAAGGACGTCCCCGAAATCCAAGCAACACCCGGTCCTGGAATTTGACAAGAAGCGGCCCCGGCCCCAACGGACATGACATTGGGTTTAATTCGACCATCGGCGGTAGGCCCGATGCTGCTGAATCCGGCGCGCTGTTCCAAGGTATCCACCGCGCCGACAGCCAATACCGAATCACCGTCGGCAGCAGCTCCAATTTTGAACCAAGGACCTCCCCCATAGTTTCCAGCGGAATTGACCACCAAGATCCCTTTAGCGGCAGCCCAATCGGAAGCGATGGTCATTCGAGCCGTGTTGCCATCCATATCCGACCAAGGATGATTCATGGATGGCTGATCAAAGGTGGTGTAGATTAACGAAGAATTAAAAACATCGGCTCCGGCGCTGTCTGCTCTTTCGGCAGCGGCTACCCAATTGTCTTCTTCAATGGGATTTTCGGACCCCCCAACATTGTTTTCGCTTCGGTAGAGCATGTACTGCGCTTCCGGAGCGGTGCCCATGAGTTGCCCCGGAATATTGGCGGCCAAACAGCCCATAACATAGGTGCCATGACTGTCAAACTCATAAACCCCAGTATCCATATCCACAAAATCATAGGTATCCACGATTCTGTTGCGTAAATACAGCGAGTCAAAGACCGGCATGTTGGGCATGTTCACGAAACCCGCATCGAAGACCGCGATCCTCATCCCCTGGCCCCTGAAATTCCGATCATGCAAATAATCCCCTTTGTGCAATCGTATTTGCCCTCCGGAGAAGCCGTAGACTGAGGATGTTCGGTGGGAAATTACAGGCTGTATTGGCGACAACGTTAATTCTTCCACAAATTTATCCTTAGGCAACCCCGCCCCTGGGGGACCCGCTACCCTTCCGTTGGGTGTAGCAAGGCGCACAAACGGAAAATTCCAAATCCTTTGTCGAATCAATGAATCGTTGTTAGGGATTCTCACGGTGATACCGTTGAGCCAACGGCTGCGGTGCTTGATAATGCCCCCTGCAGCCTGAATACTATCTATATAAGGCTGATAAACAGGCAAATCACTGCTATCCAAGGGGATTCCTTGGTGGACTCGTCTTGCAATGGAACGAGCAGAAAGAAAGGCCTGAGGTTGGTTGAGGCTGTAGGTCCCTGCAGGTTTGGAACGGAAAGCGATCCAATACCAGTCCCCGCTTTGGGCACAGAGGATGTTCAGAAAAATGGGGTTAAAACAAAGGAAGGCCAGGAGGGTCAATCCCTTTATTCTGAAGCATCCACCGAAGGCCTTTATTCTCATATTCATTGTATTGATGGGGTCACCAACGTTTCTTGGTGACGAATGTTTTGATGATTCATGGGCAAGGAGGAATGTATCCAACCACCGCCAAGAACAGCATCCCCCTCATAGAATACCGCCGATTGGCCAGGGGCAATGGCTTTGACCGGAGCCATGAATTCAACCAATACACGTGGCCCATCCGCTTTTACAAAGGCCGGTGTTCCCGGATCCTTATAGCGAATTTTCACGACGGCATCCATACCTTCCTCGGGTACCATCGCGATCTTCTGCCAATTCAATTGATGGACGATCATGGTGGTGCGGTCCAAATCCTCCAAATCCCCAAGAACCACCAAATTCCGCTCGGCATCAATGGAGACCACGTATTTAGGAGTTCCAAAGGCCGTCTCCAATCCTTTGCGTTGGCCAATCGTATAGAAAGGATATCCTTGATGGCGGCCAATGCTTTGACCCGTTGTATCCACAAAGTCCCCTCCCATCACGCGTTGCTCCAAACCGGGTACCCTGCGTTTAAGGAAGCCTCGATAATCATTGTCTGGAACAAAACATATCTCGTAGCTTTCAGGCTTGTTCACCAAACTGCGGTAACCCCGCTTCATGGCCATGGCACGAATGGCATCCTTGGTATAATTCCCCATAGGGAAGAGAGTTTTCTTCAAGGCGTCTTGGCTCAATCCCCATAGAACATACGACTGGTCTTTGTTCAAATCATCCCCGCATAACACATAACGCCTACCATCTTCGCCGGTGGCCAAACGGGCATAATGTCCGGTGGCCAAATGTTCGCAATCCAACTGTTGGGCCCTCTGAAGCAGCGCATCCCATTTGATATGGGTATTGCACATGACGCAGGGGTTGGGAGTTCGACCAGCCAAATATTCTTCCACAAAATAATCAATCACGGAGTCCCCAAAATTCTCCCGAATATCCAAGATGAAATGGGGAAAACCCAGCGAAACGGCAACTTCCCTGGCATCGTTGATGGAATCCAAGCTGCAACAACCGGTCTCTTTACGGTTGCCCCCGGATGCCGCATAATCCCAGGTCTTCATGGTCAGGCCGACAACTTGATGACCTTGCTCATGCAGCAAGGCGGCCGTCATGGTGGAGTCCAACCCACCACTCATGGCCACAAGCACCCGTGAAGAGGGTTTATTTATCAACATGGGGCAAATCTACGGGCATATGCAGGGTCTTCATTTCCCATTGACCCCTAATTTTGAAGTTCAAAATGAGCCAAACCTCCGCCAAGGAAGCCGCACGAATCCAACGACTCAAGGTCTTGGAACAAGAATTCAAAGATTCCGGTCTTCGAATTCGTTATGAAAAAGGAAATTTTCAGTCCGGTTATTGCCTTTTTGAGCAGCAAGGGGTGGTCATTGTGAACAAGTTCTTTTCCTTAGCGGCCAAAATCGAAACACTCGAGGAGATCAAGCGATTTATCAAGGAAAGAGGCGCCGGGTTGGAGGCAAAACCTGCCGAAATTCAGGTTTCCGAGACGGCAGAGGCTTAGCAAGGATTTCGCAACATGGGCAACCTTAAGATTGAGTTTTTGGGAACAGGAACGTCCCAAGGGGTTCCGCTCATTGCCTGCGATTGCGAGGTATGCCAATCTGATGATCCACGGGATCGACGCCTACGCTCTTCGGTTTGGGTTCAGCATCCCACGGCTTCCGTGGTTATTGATTCTGGTCCAGACTTTCGGCAACAAATGTTACGTTCCGGGGTGAAGAATCTGGACGCCTTGCTGTTCACCCATGCCCACAAAGATCATATTGCTGGGACTGATGACGTTAGGGCATACAACTACCAGCAAAAGAAACCCATGCCCATTTATGCAGACCTCAGGGTGCAAGAAGCCTTGCGAAGAGAATTTTATTATGCCTTTGAGGGCACCCAATATCCCGGAATCCCGGAGTTGCATCTCATCGAAATTGACGATCAGCCTTTTGATTTGATCGGTATGCCGGTGATTCCCCTGCCCGTCATGCACATGAATCTTCCTGTCAAGGGTTTTCGAGTGGGGCCCTTTGCCTACATCACGGATGCCAATGCCATTCCGGACTCCACGGTCCATAAATTAGAAGGTTGCGAGGTTTTGGTTCTGAATGCGTTAAGGCATACCGCCCATCCCTCTCATTTCACGTTGGAGCAGGCCGTGGAGCAGGCCCAACGTATAGGGGCTCCCCTCACCTACCTTACTCATATCTCTCATCAGTTGGGTCTTCATGAAGGTGTCCAAAAATCGCTGCCTCCTGGAGTTTCCCTTGCTTACGATGGACTGCAATTATCCTTCGATATTCCTGATTAATTTGCGACCAAAATTTAGAACCCCATGGAACTCGGCACCAAATTACCTTATTTCGAACTTCGCGCCTGCGATAATCAAACCCATTCCCTCATGGATGTCAGCGATAAATCGTGTATACTCATCATGTTCATTTGCAACCATTGTCCTTATGTCGTGGCGTATTTGGACCGCATTGCCAAATTAATTGAGCATTATTACGAAGATAACCTTGGGGTTCTTCTCATCAATTCCAACGACCCCACCAAATACCCCATCGATTCCTTTGAAGGAATGCAAACATTGGCCAAACAATACGGCTGGGAGTCCATATACCTGCATGACGAGGATCAATCGGTGGCAAGGTTGTTCGGAGCCCAGAGAACCCCTGAAGCCTTCCTGTTCAATTCTAACCGCGAATTGGCCTATCATGGCGCGATCGATGATAGCTGGGAACAACCTAATTTGGTGACCAGAGTTTATCTAGAAGACGCCGTAGAGAATACCCTTGACGGCTTGGAAGTGGATATACCGCATGTGGATCCGGTAGGTTGTACCATTAAGTGGAAAGCTATTTAATTCCAAGCCACATGACCCACGAATTTCCATGGAGCGAGGATCGTCGCAAAGCAGCTCGGTTCTTGATCGAATCTGCTTGGGCCTCGCCAGAACAACGCTCCAATCCCGAGGTACTGCAAGCGGTGGAGGATACCATGGCAGCTCTGGATCAGGGGATTTTGAGAACCGCATCCCCAGGAATCAACGGAGAATGGGATGTCCATGAATGGGTTAAAATGGCTGTTCTGTTATACTTTCCTGCGCATACATCCCGTGTTTTGGAGGCCGGTGATTTGGCCTTCTACGATAAAGTGCCCATCAAAACATCCTTCGCCGCCTCGGGCATCCGTGTTGTTCCTCCAGCGGTTATTCGATACAGTGCATTCGTGGAAAAAGATTGCATTGTGATGCCCTCGTTCATTAATGTGGGGGCTCGGGTTGGATCAGGCACCATGGTAGATACCTGGGCAACCGTCGGTTCTTGTGCGCAGATTGGGCGAAGGGTTCACCTCAGTGGTGGAGTTGGCATCGGTGGTGTATTGGAACCCGTACAAGCCAAACCGGTCATCGTGGAGGACGATTGCTTTGTCGGCTCACGTTGCATCGTGGTGGAGGGAGTACACCTCGAACAAGGTGTGGTCCTGGGTGCAGGGGTTACGCTGACAGGGTCCTCCCCTATACTCGATGTTAGCGGATCCGAAACAATTATGCTCAAAGGCAGGGTACCTGCAAGATCCGTCGTAATCCCCGGCAGCATGACCAAGAACTTTCCTTCAGGTCCCGCTCAAGTGGCATGTGCCCTCATCATCGGACAACGCCATGCGGGTACCGATCTCAAAACATCACTAAACGACGCTCTCCGAGAATTTGAGGTAACCGTCTAGGTTTACCGCGGCCTTGCTCGCCTATTTCTTGCGAAATTGGGCGTAACGCTTCTGGAATTTTTCGACCTTGGGCCGAACCACCATGCGGCAATACGGTTCTTCGCCATGAAGCCTGAAATATTCTTGGTGGTAATTCTCTGCCACATAGAACTCCGTTGCGGGCTTAACCTCGGTAACAATGGGGTCTTGGTAGATCTTTTCAGCTTGCAACCTTTGAATGAGTTCTTGGGCGATACGGGCCTGTTCCTCCTCGTAATAAAAAATAGCAGATCGGTACTGGGTTCCGACATCCGCTCCCTGCCTGTTCAGGGTTGTAGGGTCATGGGTCCCAAAGAATATCTCCAACAAATCACGCAAGGCAATAACCTTGGGCTGGTATTCCAAGTCCACCACTTCGGCATGCCCTGTTTTACCGGTGCAAACTTCACGGTAGCCGGGGTTTCGAAGGGTACCACCCATATACCCAGAGCGAACATTCCGAATGCCTTCCACCTGCTCAAAAATGGCCTCTACACACCAAAAACATCCGGCACCCAGGGCGATTCTTTTCCATGATCCGCGGTTTTCCATAGCAGAATCTTTGTCAGGAGCAGGAGCGAAATCGTGGAGGTTCTCTGCGGTGGATAGGGTCATAGGGAAAAGGAGCATCAAAGCCCGAAGCCAATTTTTCAAGACGAAGGTGCTTGGTATTTGTCCAAGATTCGCCGCAGGTCGGCTTGGCGGTAAGCGATGGATTTCATGGTTTTGCGGTCTGATTCTCTGTACACCATGTACAAGTCACCTACTTGTTCGATGATGCAGGTTTCACCTTTGGTTTGCTTGTAATACTCAGCAGTCTGTTCGGCTAATTCCAACGTTGCGCATGCTTTGCTCATGTTGGAGTCGTGAACTTCCGCGAATAATTCCGCAAAAATGGGGCCAAGACCAAGTTCATGAATGGCACCGCTTAACACATACTGAAGGTCACACAACGCGTCAGCAGCCTCCACTAAATCCTTTTGCTTGAGGGCTTGGGCGAACTCTTGCAATTCTTCGGCCAAAAGGTTGATGCGTAGGTTACAGCGATCCTCAGAAGGGATACGCGGACTGTGATGCACCGGGTGTTGAAACAAATGATGAAATTCTCCGACTTGATTCAGGGATTCAGCTTCGAGAAATTCGTGACCCTCCATGAGGAATCGAATTTAATAGGATGTAGGAGGGGTATCGTCATCCCCGCGCTCTTGACGATCGTAATCATAATCCGGCATCAGCTCGGTTTTGACGTAATCGATGGCCTCTTGTAGACCGCTGAGGAATTTGTTGAAGTCCTCTTTGTAGAGAAAAATTTTGTGCTTGACGTATTGGCCATCATCAAAACCCTTCTTGCTCTCGGTCAGGATGAGGTAATAATCGTTACCACGGGTCGATTTCACGTCAAAGAAATAAGTTCTTTTGCCGGCCCTTACTCGTTTGCTGAATACTTCCTCGCGATCTCTGTGGCGCTCGCCTCCGTAAAAATCATCCATAAATTAAATTTGTGCTTCAAAAATAGGCAAGGCACGGGTATTTGAGCCGCTTCCATCGACTTGCATTCGTTGCAAATGCGCATAGAGGTCGCAATTCGTTAACAGCTCCTCGTGTTTGCCATGGGCCAAGAGTTCCCCTTGGTGCATGACAAAGATTCGATCCGCATGAATCAACGGCTTAATCTTCAGGGAAATAAGGATAATACCTCGTTGCCCCTGGTCACCCAAAAGCTTGGACATCAAGGCCTCTTCAGTGCCGCTGTCTAAGGCCGAAAGGGCATCGTCCAAAATTACCCATTCCGGGTCTCTGATCCATGCTCTGGCCAAAGCAAGCCGCTGCTTCTGCCCCCCGGACAGTTGAACCCCGCGCTCCCCGATGACGGTTTCCAACCCATTCGGCAAGGCACTAACCCAAGGACCGAGTTCGACCAG
>VHBD01000066.1 GCA_016872125.1 Sphingomonadales bacterium | reverse complement strand
TGGTGAAGCAAACCGGCAGGGGTCCCAAAGGCCCGAAGTTTGGCGAGGAGACGATCCCGTTCTTTGGTTGGGGGGGTTGGAACCAAGGCTTGAACCAGGAGATCGGCTTCGACCCGGTCAAAGCCGAGCAGAGCACTGCTTTCCTTGGGCTGTTGTAGGCGAAAGCGTCCGCTACGTTCGTCTTGGCTCAAGACAAATCCGCTTTGCGCAAGCACTTCGAGATCCCGGTACACGGTTCGCTTACTGACTTCTTGTTGCAAGGCCAATTCGTCCACCCGAAGCCCGGTGGGGGTATTCCATAACAAATTCAAAAGCCGAAACAGCCGTAACAATTTGCCGGCATCCGATTGCTTGCGTCCGCTTTTAGGGCTCGTCACGGAGCAGGTCTTTTTTGCCCCAGGATTCCAATTGGGTTTCGGTCCACAGCCAGGGATAGAAAATTCGCAATTGCATCCGTGGTGGTAAATATTGTTGCCAATTGGTCCCTCCGGTTGCTGCAAGGTCTTGGCTTGGGCGATGCAGGTAGCGAACGGCGGTCCGGTAATGGGCCAAGGGCCAGTCCACATTGACCCGATGATCCAAAATGCGGAGGGCTTGGGCCAGGTCCGCCAGGGTTTGGCTGGAGGTTGTGGAATCGGTGGACAAACGATGCCAAATGGCCGCCAGGGTATGACCGCGCAGGTTCAGCGCACGCTGCAGGAGGGTTTTGTCGTATTTGGCCTCAAACTGGGTGAGGGTCAGGGTTTTTTTGCCGGATTGAAGTTCAATCGCCCCTTGTTTCCAATAGATGTGGGCGTATAGGGTCTTGATGTCAGCATCCGGTTGAATGCTGTCGCGAAAATCGCGGTGCACGAGATGGTTGAGATCCGAACAATGCAATTCAATTTCCCGGTATTGCGCAGATTGAAATCCAGAGGCCGGTAACAACGCCATACGAAATTTCAAAAACTGTTCCGGGTCCATGCCGTCCGTCATGATCGAGAACGAAACGGCCAAAGCGTCAAAGTAGCGGTTGACGCGCTGTACCCTCATCAAAACCTCTTCGGCCATGGGGTTCGCGGCTCCGGGCTGTTCTTCGGGTCGGCAAAGCTGGGTCAGTTCATTGAGACAGAGTTTGAAATAAAGCTCGGTGATTTGGTGATAGAGGATGAAAATCTTCTCGTCCTCAAAACCTGTTCTTGGTTTTTGAAGATTAAGCAGCACATCCAGCTGAACATAATCCCAGTAGGGAAGAAAATCGGATTGAAGAAGGCCCTCAAGGTACGAACTCAGGTCTTGGCCCAAAGCCTCGTATTTAGCTTGGAGTTGCTCGAGTTTTTGGAGGATGTCTGGGGAGAAACTCATGCAAAAGGACTGTTAAAGTCCTCAAAATACGGAAGTTTTTGGTCTTTGTCCGAAACCAAGGGGGGATGGTCAGGGTTTTTCCAGCCCCAATCGATACCCAAAGCCGGGTCATTCCAGCGCAAACCGCCTTCTGAAGCCGGATGGTAATAGGCCGTGCATTGGTAGGCAAAGACGGTTTGGTCCTCCAGGGTCAGAAAACCGTGGGCAAATCCGGGGGGTATATAGAACATCAGAGCTTGTTCCGGGCTTAGTTCCAAGCTGAACCAACGACCGTAGGTGGGGGAGGATACCCGAAGGTCCACCACCACATCCAAAACGCGACCTTGAAGAACCCGAACCAATTTGCCCTGGGCATGGGGTGGGGCTTGGAAGTGCAAGCCCCTTAGAATTCCTTTACCGGATAGGGATTGGTTGTCTTGGACAAAGTCTTCGTGGATGCCGTTGGCCTCAAACAAGTCCTTGCGGTAGGATTCTAAAAAATAACCGCGGGCATCCCCAAAGATTTGAGGCCGAATCAGGACAAGTCCGGGCAGGGGGCAGGGTTGGAAGTCCATGAGATCCTGGTGGTAGGGCTTGCTGGAGTCCTAAATTAAATTTCCGTTCATCAAGAGGTACACCAAGGCTCCGGCGGTGTACCCAAGGATGGCCCACAAGGAAATCTTGCGGAGGTACCAACCAAAATCAATTTTTTCCATGCCCATCACGGCAACGCCTGCGGCTGACCCGATAATCAAACCGCTTCCACCAACACCGGCGCAGTACGCCATGAATTGCCACATCCAGTGGTCCATTGGATAGGTTGCCATATCGTACATGCCTTGACTGGCGGCAACCAGCGGAACATTATCCACAATGGCCGAAAGCATTCCAATCAAATACACGATAACGCGCAGGTCGCCCACCGATTGGTCCAACCATGTTGCGGCGGCAGATAGGATATTGGCCGTTTGCAAGGCGGAAATGGCAAGCAAGATCCCCAAGAAGAAAAGCACACTGGAGGTATCCACTTTGGATAGGGCGTGAACCGCGGTATACGGCTTGCGCTCCTCTTCGTCTTTATCGGCATGAATTAATTCCGAGACGAGCCATAACAAGCCCAATCCTAGCAAGATACCAAGGTAGGGTGGGTGATGGGTGACCGTTTTGTAAACCGGTACAAAGAGCAAGGAACTCACACCGAGAATAAGCATGAGCAAAGAGCCTTTGACGTTGCCCTGGTCCTGCTGGTTTGGGTTTTGATCAAATCCTTTGATCTCCCCTTTGAGGCTGAATGAAAGCACCCCAAGAGGAACAATCAAACATACCAAGGAGGGCAAAAAGAGGCTAGAGATTATAGCTCCGGTGCTGATTTGCCCACCAATCCACAACATTGTGGTGGTTACGTCCCCGATGGGGGTCCAGGCACCGCCGGCGTTGGCCGCGATGATCACCATGCCCGCAAAGAATTTACGTTGTTCCGCTTCTTTGATAAGCTTTCGTAACAACGAAACCATGACGATGGAAGTGGTTAAATTGTCCAGTACAGCGGAAAGAAAAAAGGTGATGATGGAAACAATCCAAAGGAGTTTGACGGTGTTTTTGGTGGTAATGCGGTCAGTGATGATTCGGAATCCTTGATGCGCATCGACCAATTCGACAATGGTCATGGCGCCCAACAAAAAGAACAAAATTTCGGAGATGCTCCCCAGGTGGTGGCTTAGTTCATGACCTACAAAATGGTTAAAATGTTCCTGCAGGTTTCCAAGGCCGGTTTCTCCCAAACCGCTTAGGTAGGCGGCAAAGGCGGAGGTATTTTCGATGCCAAGGGGCATGGGCAACATGACCAGGAGGGTCCAAGCAATCACGGCGGTGAGGAGGGCCGAAGCGGTTTTGTTGATTTTGATGGGATGCTCCAGGGCAATGGCGGCGTAGCCAAGGACAAAGACCAAAATGAGGGCGGTTACCATACAGGCGGGTTTAGGTTGAAAATTTTGCTGGCCAAAGGTAAAACCTGAGCCTTGGAATGGTGTTTATGGATTAGCAAAAATCCGAATCATGTCTGTCCAATCTACCCCATCCATCCACACCATGCAAGGCCTGATCGAGGCCGTTGCCCCTTACCGTCAAAACCTTTTGGATCACCCCCTGTACCGATCCATGCAGAGCATAGAGCATGTTCGGGTGTTCATGGCTCACCATGTCCATGCTGTTTGGGATTTCATGTCTTTGGTTAAAGGGCTACAATTGCGATTGACCGGTATGCAGTTGCCATGGAAACCGGTAGGGGACCCGGAGGTTCGTTACCTGATCAACGAAATCGTTTTGGGAGAGGAGAGCGACGAGGATCCTGAAGGCGGGTACGTTGCTCATTTCGAGTTGTACCTCAGAGCCATGAGGGAATTGGGTCTTCAAACCGAAGCCATCGAGCGATATGTGAGGGATTATCGATGGAATATGGACCAAGGCGAACAACCAGGTTTGCCGGAGGGCGGTTTGGCCTTTAATCGCCGAACCTTTGATTTAATTCGTCGAGCCGGTACCCATGAATTGGCCGCGGTGTTCACCCTGGGTAGAGAGGATTTGATTCCTGACATGTTCGTTCGGATGGTAGAAACGATGAACCGTGAATTTCCCGGCAAATTGTCTTCATTTGTCTATTATCTCGAGAGGCATATCGAAGTGGATGGCGAACACCACAAGCATTTGGCGTACCGCATGACCGAATGGGCTTGTGGTTCGGATCCCGTTTTGTGGCAAGAGGCGGCGGAGGCCGTGAAAGATGCCCTGCAAGCCCGTTGCGCTTTGTGGGATGCCGTGGTGGAGGCCGGGGCCATGCAGGTTTTGGAAGAAGCGCTGTGAGGGCTACCTTGGTGGGGTGAATGCTCAGCTCCTCTCGGTATGGTAAAGAATATGTTATCCATATTTGAGGGCCTGCAACCCGGGATTCACGCGGACGACTCCCAGCGTAAAGCGCTGGAGGCGCTGGAGGATTTTCTACGTCATGACCAAGAGAAAGGCGTCCTGGTGATGACAGGTCCTGCGGGAAGCGGTAAAACCTTCATGATGAAAGCCTTGGTTCGGTGGATGCGTCAAGCAGACCTGCCCGTTGTTTTGTTGGCACCTACCGGTCGTGCGGCAAAGGTTTTGGCGCAAACTACGCGTTGCAGAGCGAATACCTTGCATCGTCAGCTTTACCGTCCTGTAGAAGATGATTTGATGAAAGGCAGAGGGTTCAGGGTTCGCTTTGAATTGAAATCCATGGAAAAGGATGAACCTTGTGTTTTTGTGGTGGATGAAGCCTCCATGATGGGTAACGGAAGCGGTGGGGGTGAGTCGCTTCTGATAGATTTGTTGCAACAAATTCATGAATCATCATCATGGCACAAAATCATTATCGTGGGCGATCCGTTTCAGCTTCCTCCGGTAGGGGAAACCGAGTCTCCAGCATTTCTTCCAAGTTCTTGGAAGCCTTGGGGTTGTGACTTTCGTAAAATTGAACTGGCCGGCAGATACCGTCAATCGGCTCTTTCGCCGGCTTTGAATTTGGCCGGGTGCATCTTGGATTGGATGCAATGGGAAAAACATTGCAAAGAGGGTGCTTTAGGCCATTCGGAAGGCATTGGAAATCTCGGGTACAAGAGCGGAGATTGGTGGACGGAATTCGGTGAATGGATCAAGGCCTATGCAGAAGGCGGGAGCGAGGAGGATCCTTTGCTGCATGCAACGATGCACACGGCTATCCTTGATTTTGAACAGCATTACGAGCCGGGTCAAAGCGTTTTGCTGGCCTATTCGAACGCTTGGGCTTCCAAGTTTAACAACGGGTACAGGAGTAGGCGTTTTGGGAATCGGATGGCCAGGCCCAGTACCGGGGAATCCCTGCTGGTGGTGCGTAACCAGTACCTAAGCGGGGGTCATTTATTGGCGAACGGCGAGGAGATTCGTTTTGTGAAAAGGGTCGGAAAAACACACCAGCATGCGGGGATGTCGTGGATCAATGGACTTCTGGAGTGGATAGGCATGGATGGCGAAGAAAGGACTTTTGAAGGAAAATTATGTTTGGATTTACTTCAATCGGGTCAGCCCTCCTTAAGCCCAGTTCAGCAACAGGCCTTGTGGCAACAGCGGGTGGTGGAACCGGATTCGATGGAAAAAGACCCTTACATGGCGGCTCTTTGGGTCAAGTATCCCTATGCGCAGACAGTACACAAGGCTCAAGGGGGTGCTTGGTCCAGGGTGTATCTGTTGTTGGAAAGACCTCATGCGGTACAAGACCCTATCAGTTATTTACGTTGGCTTTACACCGCGGTGACCCGCTGCTCGGATCGGCTGATTTTCGTTCAACCCAGGCCTTGAGGGCCTAATCTTGGTGGAACAAGGCCAGTAGAGCCCCTTCTCGCATGGAGAGTTCCGTCGTCTGTATGGGTATGCCACCGCAGGCGTCGCTTAGGGCCAGCATCAAGGCCGAGGCATGCACTACCGCATCGGTGGGCAAGGGATGCAAAGGAGGGTAAATGCCTTGGAGGCGCATGGTTGCGGCATCCCCAAAGGCTGCGCATTGATCCCTCGAAATCAAGGCAGACGCCTGATTCTTCTCGAAGTGGTAGGCACGAGTCCATTGCTCAAGGGTACGGTAAGGGCCTGCAGTGCCCAGGATTCGCAGCGCTTGGGTTTGGGATAATGCTTGACCCAAGTGTTCCTGGAATTCTTGGAGCAGGAAATCGTAACATTGTTCAAAGGCAATGTGGTAGGAAACCGCTTTGTCAGTAAGAGTTGGAGTTTCCTTCGGGTGTTGAGGAATTGTCCGAATCGGAAATTGTTGCAGTAGTTTTCGCATCCCCAAGGGTAGCGAGCGGGCAAGGTAGGTCTTTGGACCATGGCACAGCACGAGCTCCACAGAGCCTCCTCCAATATCGTTGATCAAAACGGGGCCGTCTTCCAAGAGGCCTGATCGCTGAAGGCCGTATCGGATCCATTCGGCTTCAAGGGCGCCGGGTATGATGGAGAGCTTAATGGGAATACGTTGTTGGTGGGGAAGGTTGTGGTGCAGGGTTGAGGCTGTACGTTGGAGCCATTCAGGGGCTTGATCCCATTGGCGTAGGGCCTCGGTGCCAAACCCGTACAAGGCAGTCGCCTCGTGGTCCAGGGCGATTTGGAGATGATGTTGGAGGGCAGCTTCGGCCCGCTTTTGTCCCGCTTCCGTAAGGAACCCAAAACCCTCGGAGGCCAGGCCGACTTCAAGTTCTGCGCGGTGAATCCAATAAGGTGAACCGGTATTGGTTAGGGTACCAACCGCCAGCCCAAAGACATTAGTCCCCATGTCAACGACCGCAAGGCGATCACCGGGACGATGGATGGCGATAGCGTTTAACGGTAGAACAGCCATTTACGCAGCAGGCCAAGGGAGACTTTCTGGCCGTACATCAAAACCCCGATCCGGAAAATGCGACCGGCCATCCAAACGGAGCCCACAAAGGCAGTCACCAGAAGGCTCATGGAGAGTGCAATTTCCCAGAAGGGTACGCCAAAGGGTAGGCGCACGACCATCACAATCGGTGAGGTTAGGGGAAACATGCTCATCCAGAAGGCCAACGACCCGTGGGGGTTCTGCATCACGAATTGAGAGGCGATGAAGGCAAGGATAATGGGCATGCTGATGGGCATGACAAGTTGTTGGGAATCCCCTTCGGAATCCACCGCCGAGCCAACCGCTGCGAAGAGGGCAGCATACAGAAAATACCCGCCCAGAAAATAAAACAGAAATAAGGGAACAATGCTTTCCCAAGGCATAGCCCCCAGCATCTGCATCCAATCCGGGTTGCCGGGGGTATCCGGGACCTGGCTTGCGGTCAGGCCCAGGGTTCCAATCAAGGTGCTGATACCGGTCCCTAACAATATCCACAAAATAAACTGGAAGAGACCTACGGAGGCGATCCCAAGAATTTTGCCCATCATCAATTCAAATGGACTGGTGGTCGAAATGAGGAGCTCCATGACCCTCCCCGCTTTTTCT
>VHBD01000065.1 GCA_016872125.1 Sphingomonadales bacterium | reverse complement strand
CTTGGGAGGCCATGGGAAGAGGACTGATGTTGTAACACTGCTGCAGCGATTGCGATTTCTTCCGAAAGGGAGAGTGGACTCCCTGATGCAGTGGACTCCCAAGGTGGCAACGGGGTATCCAACGATTCAGCACCACGAAAATATTGGGTAATAAAGCCGGTATCGAAACGGCCTTCCACAAAGGCGGATTGCTCCATCACCCAACGTCCAAAATCCAAGGTGGTAGCGGGTCCCGCAAGTTCAAATTCATCCAAGGCCCTTTTCATCCGGGCAATGGCGGCCAATCGATTGGGGGCATGCACGATGAGTTTGGCCAGCAAAGGATCGTAATGCACCGGGATGTCCATGCCTTCTTCGTAACCGGAATCCAAACGAATACCAGGTCCTTGAGGGGGTTGGAAGCGAATGAGCTTGCCCAGGTCCGGCAGAAACTGATTGCGAGGGTCCTCTGCACAAATCCTTAGCTCGATGCTGTGGCCATTGATGCGCAAATCCTCTTGTCGCAGGGTAAGGGGAAGCCCTGCCGCTATTTCGAATTGCATACGAACCAGATCCAAGCCCGTGATGCATTCGGTAACGGGGTGCTCCACTTGGAGGCGTGTGTTCATTTCCAAGAAGTAAAAGCGGTTGTCTTGGTCCAACAAAAATTCGACGGTGCCTGCATTGCGGTACTCGCATGCTTGGGCAACACGAACGGCAGCTTCGCCCATGGCTTTGCGGAGGTCTGTGTCCAAACAGGAGGATGGGGCTTCTTCGACGAGCTTTTGGTGCCTGCGTTGAATGGAACATTCCCGTTCGAACAAGTAAACCGTGTGCCCGAAGTCATCGGCCATTAATTGAATTTCGATATGTCTGGGATTGGCGATGTATTTCTCCAAAAAGACGGCTCCGTCACCAAAGGCGTTGGTTGCTTCCGATATGGCCAAATGCAGGGATTCGTGGAGCTCTTCCAAACGGTTAACAATGCGCATTCCCTTTCCGCCACCGCCTGCGGCTGCCTTGATTAGCAAAGGAAATCCGATTCCTTGGGCGATCTCTGCGGCTTGTATGGGGTCGGAAACCGGATGATCGGTTCCGGGAACCAAGGGAATCTCGTAACCGGCAACGGCTTGTTTGGCAGCGACTTTGTTGCCCATGGCCTCCATGCTTCGGGAGCTTGGGCCCACCAAAACCAGGCCTGCTTCTTCAACCACTTTGGCAAAAGCTGCATTTTCGGAAAGAAAACCATACCCCGGATGTATGGCTTGGCATCCTTGATCCAAGGCAAGACGAACCAAAGACTCACCGCGCAGGTAAGATGCTGAGGAGGGTGCTGGACCAATCGGAAAGGCCCAATCGGCATACCGAACATGGGGTGCCTTTCGATCTGCCTCGGAAAATACGGCGACAGTTTCGATGCCCATTTCACGGGCAGTGCGCAGAATCCGCCAAGCGATTTCGCCACGGTTGGCAATCAGTACTTTGTGAATGGGTCTGGGGGCGTGAGCGAGGGCAGAGGGCATGGGCTAAAATTCGTCAACAATTGGACCTAAATTAGCCACCAATTCATGAAAGGCAAGCAAACTGTTCGAACCATGCTCCATCTGTTTCGGCATGAGTGGCTAAGGGAATGGCGTCAGGGACAGTGGTTGGCAGGTTCCTTGTTGTACTTGGCTGGCGGCATCTTTGCCGCTCAATTGATGCTTCGTCCAGCAGGCCCGCTGGCATGGGTGGCCATGTATTGGTTGTTGATGCTGTTCGCCTCGGTGTACGTTCTGTCCCGAACGTATTTGGGTTTGAGCAATGGACTGCTGATGTATTATAAGGTGGCAACCCCAGGGGTTACCTTGTGGCTTATCAAGGTTCTAACGGGAACCCTTTCCCTGTGGGTGTTGATGGCCTTGGCCTCTATTCTCATGGGGGTATGGATGGGTTATCCGATTCAAAACACGGGGATCTTCCTCTTGACCCAATTTCTGGCTGGTCCATTGCTCGCTACGGTGCTGACCTTGGTTTCGGCCATGGCCCGCGGTGCCGCCAATCCCGCCCAACTCATGCCGGTGCTGGGATTTCCACTTTTGGTGCCCTGTTTACTGCTGGTGCATCGTCTCTCGCGTATGGCCTTGGATGGCTTGGAATGGTCGGTGGTTTGGCCGTATGCAGGAGCGATGGCAGCCCTCTTGGTCATGATCCTGGCCTTGGGGACCTTGTTGTTTCCCTTTCTCTGGAGGGATTAATGCTCATGAAATTATCTTTGAACCTCCAATGAATTCGCTCCCACATCGTATATCCCCACTGCCTTTGGCCTTGAAGCTGATAACCATTTTATGCATGGTCTATGTTTTTTGGATGGGTTGGATGGGGGAGGTGCCCCGCAAAGTGATTTTGAACGAATCGGTGAGAAACCTCTATTTTCATGTCCCGATGTGGTTTGGGATGATTCTGATGCTGCTGGGAGCGGCCGTGTATTCGTTGAGGTATTTGTTGTTCCAACACAACACAGATGATGCATGGGCTTCAGCTTTAACTCAAATGGGAATTCTTTTTGGGATTCTGGGCCTTATTACCGGAATGGTTTGGGCGCAGTTTACCTGGGGCGCCTGGTGGAGCGGTGACCCCAAACAAAATGCCTCGGCCATAGGTCTTTTGATGTATCTGGCCTATACCGTTCTACGCTCCTCTTTCGAGGATAAGCGCAGGCAGGCTCGCATATCGGCTACGTACAATATTCTGGCTTTTTTCTGTTTGATTCCCTTGCTGTTCATCCTCCCAAGGCTCACTGATTCCTTGCATCCCGGCAACGGGGGCAACCCGGGATTCTCGGCCTACGATTTGGATGGACGCATGCGTTGGGTTTTTTATCCTGCGGTGATCGCTTGGACCCTCATGGGTTGGTGGGCCTCCAATCTTTGGGCCCGTTATAATTTGTTAAAAAATAGAATTCAATCCTAAACCTAGGCCCATGAAGCAGTTTTTTCTGGTTTTGACCTTGATTATGATGTTAAGCATCGTTGGCTTCGCTGCGGGCACGGCCCAAGAGGTAGTCTCGACCATGAATGCGCAAGAAGCCGTGACCATGGCGGATACCTTGCGCAGCAACGGAAAAATTTACGTGGTTTTGGCCGTTGTATTGCTCATACAGGTCGGTCTTTTCGTCATGTTATGGCGTTTGGATCGGAAATTATCCTCCTTGGAAGCCTGACTTTGGGGTCACCACGCCGATCTACTGGTCACTGCACCGTTCTATAGCACGCCTATCTAAAGATTGCCACGCAGGGCCTGCTCGCGTTCGATTGATTCGAAGAGGGCCTTGAAATTTCCTTTGCCAAAGGACTTAGCCCCTCTGCGCTGGATAATTTCAAAGAACATGGTGGGTCTATCCTGCACCGGTTTGGTGAACAACTGCAAGAGGTAACCGTGTTCGTCGCGGTCTACCAGGATATTCAAAGATCGGAGAATTTGGATATCCTCCTTGATTTCGCCAACCCGCTCGGTCAAGTCGTCGTAGTAGGTTTCGGGGACATAGAGAAATTCAACCCCCCTGCGGCGAAGTTCCGTTACCGTATGCACAATATCGTAGGTTTCGACCGCGATATGTTGGACTCCGGCACCTCGGTAAAACTCGATGTACTCTTCGATTTGGGATTTCTTTTTGCCTTCGGCGGGTTCGTTGATGGGGAATTTGACATAACCGTTACCGTTCGAAACCACTTTGGACATGAGGGCCGAATATTCGGTGGAGATATCCTTGTCATCAAAGGTGATGAGCAATTGAAAGCCCATAACTTTTTCGTAAAATTCAACCCAGGTGTTCATGGCGCCTAGTTCCACATTGCCCACGCAATGATCCACGTACTGAAGACCTACCGGCTCTACAGGGAGTTTCCACCGGGGATGATCATAACCGGGCAGGAAAAGACCGTGGTAGTCTTTGCGTTCGACAAAGCGGTGAACGGTATCCCCGTAGGTATGGATGGAGGCGATGACCACCTTGCCGTGAGCATCTTCGAGCACTTGGGGGGCCTGATGGGGACGGGCACCGCGGGCCACCGTCGCTTCGAAGGCCGCTGTGGCATCGTCCACCCACAGTGACAAAAATTTGACCCCGTCACCGTGCTGGTCGACATGTTTGGAGATCTCGGTCTGCGGGTGCAGTGAAGAGGTGAGGACCAAACGAATTTTGTTTTGTTGCAAAACGTAGGAGGCTCGGTCCTTGAGCCCGGTTTCTGGGCCTGCATAGGCAATCAATTCGTAGCCAAAGGCGGCCTGGTAATAATAGGCGGATTGTTTGGCATTCCCTACATAAAGTTCTAAGTGGTCTGTCCCCAGAAGCGGAAGAAAGTCATCGTTGACCGAGGCGGTAGTGGGTTGGGTCAAGGTTTCGTTCATGGTGATGCGAGGGAGTAGAGAGCGAAAGGGTTTATTCGTAGGCGGACTCCATCCAGGATCGGTAATACTTCCCGTCGTCCAACGACATAGCATTTTGGGTGATGGCCAATGGTTTGAAGGTGTCAATCATGACGGCGTATTCATCGGTGGATGTTTTGCCGATACTGCGCTCGTAGGCGCCGGGGTGGGGTCCATGGGGAATACCACCGGGGTGCAAGGTGATTTGACCGGGTCCGATATCGTTACGGCTCATAAAATCCCCGTCCACATAATACAGGATTTCTTCGGAATCGATATTGGAATGGTTGTAGGGTGCTGGGATCGATAGCGGGTGGTAATCGTAAAGGCGGGGACAAAAGCTACAGACCACAAAACCTTTGCTTTCAAAGGTTTGATGCACCGGGGGCGGTTGGTGAACCCGACCCGTGATGGGTTCAAAGTTGTAGATACTGAAGCCGTACGGAAAATTGTAACCGTCGTAACCCACCACGTCAAAAGGATGGTTGGCATAGACCACCGAATGAAGGATGCCTTGCTTACGGATTTTGATTTCAAAGGAACCTACCTGGTCATGGGTTTCCAGCTCGGTGGGGAGTTTATAGTCCCTTTCGCAGTAGGGGGAATGTTCCAACAACTGCCCAAACCAATTGCGGTAGCGCTTGGGGGTGTACAGGGGGTCGTTGGATTCCAGGTAGAGCAGACGGTTGTCCGACCCATCAAATTCAAAAACGTGAATCATCCCTCGGGGTATCAGGAGGTAATCCCCTTTTTCGAAGGCGATATTCCCCAACTGGGTCCGCAGGGTTCCTGTCCCACGATGGACAAAAATTAATTCATCTGCGTCCGCGTTTTTGTAGAAGTAATCGTGGCTGCTCCCGCTTGGGGCGGCAAGCCCTATGGTGAGGTCATGATTCACAAAAAGGGGAACCCGGCTTTGGAGGTAATCCTGAACGGGTTCAACCTGAAAACCTTGGTAGCGGCGAGGGGTTATGTTATGCTGAACCGCAATTTGGGGTCTACCATCCACAGGCTCGCCCAAGGAGCGAATGATGGTGGGACGATGCAGGTGGTACATCAGCGAGGACATCCCCTCAAAGCCCACCGTACCGAACAATTGCTCGTAGTACAATTCCCCATTTGCTTTCCGGAACTGGGTGTGTCGTTTGGGTGGGATTTGTCCCAGGCGATGGTAAACAGGCATAAGCGATGGACTTAAGAGGGGTAATCTACGCGAAGTTAAGGACGTTCGACCCAGTCTACGAGAATAAGGTTGGTGTCTCGGGTTCCTCCATTACGTCGGTTGGAGGCAAAGACCAAGCGACGGCCATCCGGTGAAAACATCGGAAAGGAATCAAAAGTCGGATCAAAGGTGACCTGTTGAAGGCCCGTACCGTCCAGATTGATCATAAATAAGTTGAATGGAAACCCTCTTTTGCTGTGGTGGTTCGAAGAAAAAATGATCCGACGACCATCCGGATGAAAATATGGAGCCCAATTGGCCCCGCCCAGTTGGGTGATTTGGCGCATTCCACTGCCATCCAGGTTGCAAACAAAAAGCTCCATGCGGGTTGGGGCCACCAGCCCTTGGGCCAGCAATTCTCGGTATTCCTGGATTTCTTCGGGGGTGCTTGGGCGGGATGCCCTAAAAATAAGCTGCTTACTATCCGGCGAAAAAAAGGCCCCACCATCGTACCCCAATTCCTGGGTTACCCTCCGAATCTTGCGATCCGGCCAGGACATGAGGTAAAGGTCGAGGTCCCCATCCCGGGTACTGGTAAAAACCATCCAACGGCCATCCGGCGAAAAGGTGGCTTCGGCATCGTAACCGGGTGCACTAACCAAAACTTCCCGTTGCCCTCCCTTCAAATCGCTGATATAAATATCGTAGGCTTCGTAGATAGACCATAGGTATTTGCGGTCGGGTCGGGGGGCGGGTGGTGGGGGACAAACCTCTTGTTGACCATGCGTGGAGGCCCAGACCACCTTTTGATCACCAGGAACAAAATAGGCGCAGGTGGTACGGCCTTGGCCCGTGGAGACCATCACCGGTTTTTGGGTGATGCGATCGCCTAGACCTTGGCCCTGCGTTGGCAAAACACGGGATGAATCCAAAACAAAAATCTGGTCGCATTCCAAACCCCAAGCGGGGTTATTGCTTTGAAAAACTAATTGGTTGGAAGCTGTATTCCAATACGCCTCGGCATTGTCCCCACCGCGAGTTAACACACTGGCGTTGCGAAAATTCAATTCCGATGGGTAAATCAAGGAATCTTGGGCCTTGGTGACCATTGCCAGCCCAAACACTAAGGCACCCTGGAGCATAAGGAAGCTTATTGTCCATGGAATGAAATTATTGGGTCTGGAATTTTGAATCCCGAGTACGTGTCCTGATTCAGAAAGTTGATGATTGCGCATGGAGGCCCTATTTTTGGCAAAATTAATGGTCAATTCAGGGCAACGTTGGTGGATAGGGTTGGGTTTAGCATTTTTGCTAACCGCCGCTTCTTGTCGTCAAGACCAAAATGCGGATCGGGCCGCCGAGCGCAAGGAGGCCACTACCTCCGAGGGTAGGTTGCAAGAACTCAACCGCCGCATCGCGATGAATTCATCGGATGCCACAGCCTACGCAGAACGGGCGGATTGGTGGCTCACCCAAGATCGTGAAAACGCAATGGTTTCGACTGGCGCTGTCTCATCGAACGGTCTTGATGACCCAACGGGAATGGGAAGCCCCGACGAGCCTCGAGAGGCTCTTCGAAAGGCCCTGCAAGACATCAAATCGGCACTTTTGTTGGATACAGGTAATGCCTTGTTTTACTGTATTTTAGGAGAAATATATACCCGAATCGGTTTGGTTTCAGAAGCCGATGATGCGTTTAGGGTTTCGATGGCTCGCAATCCAGAATTGGTCAGGGTGTATTTGCGGAGGGGAGAACTTGCCTTAATTAATCGCCAGCATGGGGTTGCTTTCAAGTATTTGAACGAAGCCTTGCGGCGGGATAAGCGTTTGGCGGAAGGGTATTTGCTCAAAGGGCTCACCTATTTGGAG
>VHBD01000064.1 GCA_016872125.1 Sphingomonadales bacterium | reverse complement strand
CAGCAGGATACACCGAAATTCAGCCCCCTATTTTAATCAACGAAGATTCAGGATTCGGGACCGGGCAATTACCGGACAAGGAAGGGCAAATGTATTTGGTCACGGAGGACCGTCTGTACCTTGCTCCAACAGCCGAGGTGCCTGTAACGAATCTATACCGAGATCTCCTGCTCCAAGAAAACGATCTTCCTATACTTAACACCGCCTACACGCCTTGCTTTCGTCGGGAGGCGGGATCCTATGGCAAAGACGTCCGCGGTCTTAACCGTTTGCATCAATTCGATAAGGTCGAAATCGTGCAAATCACTCACCCCGAACAGAGTTATGCCGTCCTCGAAACCATGAAAAACCATGTGGCTCAACTGGTTTCCAGCCTTGGGATGCCCTTTCGTATCCTCAAACTCTGCGGAGGTGATATGGGCTTTGCCTCAGCCCTGACCTATGATTTTGAAATTTGGAGTGCAGGACAGAATCGCTGGTTGGAGATTTCATCGGTTAGTAATTTCGAGAGCTTCCAAACCAACCGACTTCGCCTCCGCTTTAAAGAAAAAGAAACGGGTAAAAATCGCTTGGCCCATAGCCTTAACGGTTCAGCCTTGGCATTGCCTCGCATCCTTGCGGCCTTGCTGGAATACTACCAAGAAGACGATGGTATACGCATTCCCGATGCACTTTTACCCTACACCGGCTTCGCAAAAATTACCCTCCCAAGCACTTAAGCGCAGAGAGGTATTTGGTCAAGCTCAAATAATTGAGTTTAAATACCGAAGAAGTTGGACGCGCGGTGATCTCCACAATTCCCGCTTCCACCAAAAGACCGAGATGATGATGAGCCAATGAGGAGTCTATACCGAGTTTGGTGGCGATGTCATTTGCTGTGAGTTCAAAATAGCGATGCAAGAGGGAAATAATCGACTGTCGAAGGTCTTGTTTGAGGCAATGAACCAAGGCATACGCATCCCGGACCTGCTCAAAACTCAATCTTTTGATCCCTGCTTTCACCATCCTCTAAGTTATTCTAATTTTTGCATAATTTGAATAATTTGCTGATAAATCCAAGGAGTTCAAGGTTGAATATGAAATTATCTTTGAAAATGATTCATATTCTCATGTCCGGGGGCAGCGGCACCCGACTTTGGCCCCTATCCAGGCTTCGGATGCCCAAACAATATCTTCCTTTGGTGGAAGGGCTATCCTTGTTCGAAAGCACCGTCAGTAGGCATACCGAATTGTGCAGTTCCCATATCGTGGTCACCAATGCAAGCCAATTTGCCTTGGCCAAACGCCAAATGGGCCAAGCCGAAGCAATTTACATCCTGGAATCGGTGGGACGCAACACGGCGCCTGCCATTGGAATGGCCTGTCGCCTCTTGCCCGAAGAAACCGTGGTTTTGGTAACTCCCTCCGACCACCTGATCCGCGACGTACAGGCTTACCATCGTGCTGCACTACAAGCCGCTGAATTTGCGAAGCAAGGCTACCTTGTTACCTTCGGCGTTGAACCCGAATACCCGGAAACTGGTTTCGGTTATATACAAGCGGAAGGTTCCGTGGTGCTGGCCTTCAAAGAAAAACCCGATGCGAGCACCGCGGCTTCTTACATCAAGCAGGGCGGGTACTATTGGAACGCCGGGATTTTCTGTTTTCAGGCCGGGGTTTACCTACAAGAGCTTCAACGTCTTGCACCGGATTTGCATCGCGCCGTTATGGGCTCCTCAAGCCTGGAAGGCAGTCCGGATCCAAATCAATGTTATAGGCCCAATTTAGGCGAAATGATGGCCATGACCGATATCAGCATCGACTATGCGGTGCTGGAACACAGCGCCAAGGTCCGCGTGGTACCTTGCCGGATGGGATGGTCCGATTTGGGCAGTTTTGACGCCCTTGATGCCGAGTTCCCCAAAGACGACCAAGGGAATACCATCAGCCATTCAGCCGATCTAACCTTGGGATCCTGTAACAATTTACTTCTTAACTTCGGCGCTCAGCGCGTGGTCATCCAAGGCCTTGATGATATCTTGCTCGTGAATACCGAAGATTCCATATATCTGGGCCGTAAGGGTCAAAGCCAAGGCCTACGTGATGTGGTCAAAGTCCTTCAAAAGGAAAATTCCCCCTTGCTTCAATCGCATCGTGAAATGATAACCTCCTACGGATCGCTTCGCTTGATAGACCGTAAGGAATCCACCGTGATTCTTGAATTAACATTCAATGAAATAACCCAACAAGGAATAACACTCACTGCGCAAGATCTCATGGATCATCCACTCATTGCCCATGCGTGGCAGAGCGTTCTTCCGGAAGATACCATTTTTTGTTTGACCTTGGGCGGTTCCCAAGGACCCGTTGGATCTTCGAATGCGGTGAGACTCCACCAATGGAGCCTTGAACTTTCGAAGGCCTGCAAAATACTCGCTGTCCTGCAGCGAAACTCCGGATAGAGCTTACTTGACAGGACCTTCCTGGTCAAGCAGGTAAAGCAAGGCAGCCATAGAGGCAGCTCCCAATTCCAATTCGCGGCGATTCACCGATTCAAAAACATCGGTGGCCGCATGGTGGTAATCGAAATACCGTTGCGACTCCGGAACCAACCCGTAAAGCTCGGTGCCCTGCGGTCGAAGGAAACCTACATCCACACCGCTACCCCCTTTGCGAATGGCATAGACCCCGTACGGTTCCAGCCATTTGAGCCAGGGTTGCAAGCCCTGAATCCGTTCTGCGGTAGCTTCGCTCGAAAATTCTCTTGGAGCAAATCCGCCTCGATCGGATTCAAGACCAATAAGTTGCTTTTCACCCGATGCCGCAGACCACCGCGCATACTCTGTTGCGCCACGAGTGCCGTTTTCTTCGTTCATGAACAAGACAACCCTCATGCTTCGCTTCGGCTTGTAGCCCACTGCTTTGAGCAAACGTAAGGCTTCCACCGAATGAGCACAACCGGCACCATCATCGTGGGCTCCTTCTCCAACATCCCACGAATCCAAATGCCCCCCAACAACCATCCAGGCTCTGGGGCGATCCGAACCGTACCAATCGCCTATAACATTGTACGACAACGTATCAGGCAATTGTAAACAAAAGGTCGTAAACTCCACCTTCGGCCTTTTGCCGATCTTTTTGAGGCGGAGCAAGGTTTTGGAAATCCACTCCGCATCCACCGTACTCACTGCCGCTGCGGGTATCTTAACGGATGCATTTCCGTATTGCATGGAACCGGTATGCGGAAAAGTATCCAGCGTATGGGTTAGTGAACGGATCAAAACCCCAACTGCCCCCTTGGCAGCAGCCAATCTGGCCCCATCAAAGCGGATATCGATGCATCCGCCATAACTACCGAATGCACTAACGAAACGTTGGTCAAAAGGTTTGTTCAAGAAAACGACCCTGCCTGTGACTTGCAAAGAATCTGCCTCTTCCAATTCCTTGAGCGTCCCGAATTCAATAATCTCGCCGCGAATGCCAGCAGGTCCGGTGCCCACCGAACCGCCCAAGGCCAGCATGCGCAATCGGTAGGGCTCAGCATCGCCCGTCAAGACCTGACCTTGTTCAGCTGCTCCACGAACCCAACGCGGAACCATAACCGGCTGTAGCCAAACACAATCCAAACCCAAACCCTGGAGGTAATCCCGCATCAACAGAACTGCACGCGCCGCTCCTTCCGAGCCCGACAAACGATGGCCTGCCTTTTTGCATAAATCGCGCAGCATGGGGTATGCTCTTCCACTAACCAAGGCGGAATCAAAAACTTGACGAATAAGTTTGGCATTCGAATCAACCACTCCAATTCCCTCCCCACCGTTGGTCATTGAGGCCCACGATTGCCGAGGAAGCCCTACCAACAAGAGCGCAATAGCCATCATTGGTGCCAAGAAGAATTTCAAACGAAAAGAATACATAACGATCATGTCCAAATGGAGAATAACAAAGGCTCCAAATTATAATTCCACTTCAAGGGCCTTAACCCCCGGTAAAACCTGCCCTTCGAGCAATTCCAACAAGGCGCCGCCTCCGGTTGATACATAAGAAACTTGGTCTTCAAACCCGAACGCATGGACAGCGGCGGCAGAGTCTCCGCCTCCAATCAGCGAAAAAGCACCCCGACTCGTGGCATCAGCCACGGCCTGCGCCATCGCCCTGGTGCCTTCTTGAAAATTAGAGAACTCAAACACGCCTGCCGGACCGTTCCAAAGCAAGGTTTTGGAATTAGCAACATGATCCCTCATAACCCGAATACTCTCGGGGCCCAAGTCCAAACCCATCCATCCTTGAGGAATACGATTATTGTTCACCACTTGCCTTGGGGCTTCGTTGGAGAAGGTATCCGCAGCGACCGAGTCCACCGGAATCACCAAATCCACCCCCATTTCGGCGGCCTTGGTTAGCAAGGCCCTGGCCGTTTCGACCCGATCGTTTTCACAAAGCGAAGAGCCAATTTCCCCCCCCATGGCCTTGCAAAAGGTATAGGCCATACCGCCAACGATGAGCAAGCGATCGACTTTGGATAACATATTTTCGATCAAAAGCAGTTTATCCGATACTTTGGCACCCCCCATGATCGCCGTGAAAGGCCTGGAGGGATAATTCAGCACCTTGGATGCTTGGTCCAATTCAGCTTTCATCAGAAATCCTGCGGCCTTATGTTGAGGATAATATCTTGCTATTGTGGCGGTTGATGCATGTTCTCGGTGCGCTGTACCAAAGGCGTCGTTAATATAACAATTTCCGTGCTTAGCCAATTGAGCCGCAAATTCTGGATCTCCGGATTCTTCTCCTGCATGAAAGCGGACATTTTCCAGCAAAAGGACCGAGCCCGGCTGAAGGTCTGCGGATGCCTCCAAGGCCTCTCTCGAAATGCAATCCGAGACGAACCGAACTTTCCGATTCAGCACCGACTCCAATGAGGAAACGATATGGCTAAGGGAATACCGGTCCTCCGCTGCTCCTTGTGGTCTACCCAAATGCGAGCACAAAACCAAGGAAGCCCCTGCATTAAGCACATACTCAATGGTTGGCATGGCGGCACGAATCCGTGTCAGATCCGTGGGCAACAAGGTCTTTTTGTCCAGCGGTACATTGAAATCAACCCTCATCAAAACCCTAGCCCCTGCCAACTCCAATTGCTCCGGCGAAAGAATCATGGCCTGTGAATCAAGCAATTCTCTGGGCCAAATCCGCAATTCGGGCAGAATATCCGGATTCGTTGTCGTACCAGCCTACCACTTTCACCGTATTCCCAATCACCATGGTCAAGGCTGCATCAAAAATGCAAGAATGGGTATTGCCCAAGACATCCACTGAGACAATTGGATCGGTTTGATATTCCAGTATTCCGAACATAGGCCCTGCAGCTGCGTCCAAAAAAGCCTGATTGATCTGATCAACGGTGGCAGGTTTGCGCAGGATGGCGGTGAAATCGGTCACCGAACCATCCGGAATGGGAACCCTCATGGCGTTCCCGTTCAATTTGCCCTGCAAATGGGGCATCACCAATCCCACGGCTTTGGCAGCACCTGTAGAAGTAGGGACGATGCTGCATGCGGCGGCTCTTGCCCGACGTAGGTCTTTGTGGGGGGCATCTTGTAAATTCTGATCGGCCGTATAGGCGTGTATTGTCGTCATGAAACCGTTCTCAATGCCCCAATGCTGATCTAAGACCTTAACCATAGGGGCCAAACAATTGGTAGTGCACGAAGCGTTGGAAAGTATTTGCTCGGAACCGTTGAGGCTCTCATCGTTAACACCCAGGACCACGGTTTTCATATCCCCTGTAGCAGGTGCAGAAATAATTACCTTCTTGGAACCAGCCTGCAAATGCAAGCCTGCCGTGGCCATATCGGTAAAGCGTCCCGTTGACTCAATCACCACATCCACCCCAAGATCCGACCAGGGCAACCGGGCGGGGTCCTTTTCGGCATAAATTCGAATAGGTCTTCCATTGACGACCAAAGAATTCCCCTTTACCGAAACTTGACCGGGAAAACGGCCATGAACTGAATCGTACTTGAGCAAATGTGCCAGAGTCTGGGGATCGGTCAGGTCATTTATTGCGACAACCTCAAGACCTGGCTTACCAAGCAGGTATTTGAAACTTAGACGGCCTATTCTCCCAAATCCGTTGATGGCGATTTTTTTCATAGAGGGCGAGTTGATATAGTTATTTAGAGGTTGAAAGTAAAGCAGATTGGAAGGAGGCCATGGCCAAGACGCTAAATCAGGCCCATTCTTATCGAAAAGTCGAAACTTAGTAGCCCGTAGGGGAATCGAACCCCTGTTACCAGAATGAAAATCTGATGTCCTAACCCCTAGACGAACGGGCCAAAAAGCGTCGCAAATATAAGGTCCTCGGCCTCAATTACCGCAACCAGGTTTGGACAGGTCTAAAAACCACCAAATATCCAATTCTGCAAATTGGTTGGAAAAACCAAAAATCAGGCGTGAATGGTAAATCACCTCAAACGACCAACCACAAAAAGCCGGATGGAATTATTTTCCAATCCATCGGACTACTTCCTATTAAGGTAAATTCAAATATCTGCAAACAGTCTTCAACCTGATCGCAGCCAAAACAGACGGTCATGGATGCATGCCGATCGCTGATCTTCGAATTAAGAATCTACTTTTGCTGGATTTTTGGAAGACTTTTCAAGAAAGAACAAACTTTTACTCGACATTACCTTCAAAAAAAATATTTCTTAGTCCAAACCGAAGCTATCCTCTCAAGATGTCCGGGTAAAGGAAATGAATCAATAGTCCCGTGGGCGCGTTGTACTTTTCGTTCAGCCTTTTCACCAAAAGAAAAAAAGGCTATGGGACAGAATCGCTTTGGTAATGAATCTACATAATTAATGTAACATGCTAATATATAATGTATTAATGGATGTCTATTTGAGCCAATATCCAATGAAATTGACATAGTATTGATCCCTAAAAAATCCTGAATGACCTTGAAGCAGCATTCAAAAAAAGCCGAGGGGCTACAACGCATCGCTAAAAAAAGCAGGTCCATCACTCAACGAAAAAACAAATTCACTACGAATCAAAGGAAGAAAAATTTTACACAAAAATTAAAATGGTGGTTGAAAATTGAAATTTAGTTATATACCTTTGCATCAACATGAGTATTTCAACCTAAACCTTGTTGAAATTTCGTTTGATTATTCTAAGCAAACTACTCACCATTTGGTCCAATTGCACGAAACATTTGTGCATCCCAGCGAATTGTTGGACCTCGTTCACTCTTTGGATTCATAAGGGTCAAGGAATTGTCACCCGTTTTGTGCGCCTCATCGTATATAATTTCATACACTTTAATATTCATTTAACAAATTGATATCTAAGCGATTAATTTAATTCTAACGATTCTTTTCGTGGTTTTCCTTACTTATCCACATTTTTTATTGATCTTCCGTCAGCTTTGCGGATTGTACAAAGCGCCTTTTTTTTCCTTCAACTAAACCCAAACTAAAGTGGAAAAAAAATCAACCAAGCCGGCAGCAGCCGCTAAAGCTGCTCCTAAGAAA